>NZ_JAIDKI010000046.1 GCF_029051885.1 Muribaculum sp. | reverse complement strand
TCCCTCATCACAAGCGAAAATATGCTCGACGATTGACCGCCCTGACGGTAACATTTATTATTAAACAAGCTCTTATAGGGAGTCCGTTAGAAACTGTTTAAATTTATATGATACAGATTTTGAGGGAGAATGTCAGAAGTATTTTTGTTTGTTATGTCATCGACGAAGTCGCTTTGCTTGCAAAGAACGAGAGTAGCCGTTGCTATGTGACTGAAGAGCCAACAAAAAGACACTGGCAGACTCCTCAAAAACAAAGTGATTTGAATTTAAACGGTTTCTTAAACTCTTTTAAGAATAGTTTGTTTTAGTTGTATAATTAAAAATCTCTAATGCATTCTATTATGAAAAAGTTCTTCTACTTTTTGTGTGCTCTCCCGATGTTGCTTCTGGCAGCTTGTAGCGATGATGACAAGGTGCCGGAATTTGATGTTGAGGTAACATTCGCGTCTGACGTAAATGTTGTGGACAACGTGATTACTGTGCCGCAAGGGGAGTCGTTTACTATCGAGTCGGTAAGGCCGGTGAACAGCAACGCTAAAGAAATAACATTTGGTACGGTGACATATCAGATTGATTATGGTCTGGGATTCCCGACAATGGCGAAGCCTTATACTGTGACATTTAATACCGATGGACTGCGTGTCGGACGTCATCTGCTCCGTATATTTATCGGTGTATGGGCTGTGGACTATAGTCCTGCCAATGCAATAGTCTCTTATTATCTTGATATTACTGAGCCGGAAACGGATGACACAACACCTGGTGGCGATGAGACCGATCCTGACGGAGAAGCTGCGGTTGTAGTGGTGGCTCATCCGAGTGTTAAGCCTGCATAAGCGCGATTATATAAGGTGTTACAATAAAACTCACTCCGGAAGATGTGTCTGACACTCTTCCGGAGTGAGTTTTGTTATAGTGCTATTGCCGGTGATTGTTGGCGTATATGTCGATTACAATGATGCAGGTGTCGCCGACATGTCATATTCAAATATGGCGCCGTCGACAATATCGGAATGTGTGAAGAATGGTCTGTCAAGAGTCTTGCCGTTTAGTTTGACAGATTTTATATACTTGTTGTCCTTCGAGTAATTGTTGACTTTTATCTCGATTTTCTTTCCTCCGGGCAGGTTGACTACGGCGTGGGGGAACCATGGACGTCCGATTGAGTAGACCGGTGCGCCGGGGCATACCTGATAGAAGCCGAGGGAGTTAAGTATATACCATGCTGACATCTGTCCGCAATCCTCATTGCCCGACAGGCCGTCGATATCGGCACGATATTGCTCTTTCAGAACTTTATCAACGAGTTCCTGAGTGCGATCCGGGCGTCCGGCATAATTGTACAGGTGTATTATGTGGTGTGACGGCTCATTGCCATGTGCATACTGGCCAATCAGACCGGAAATATCGGCCGATACAAGTTCACCCTCGAGTGTGGAATCTGCATTAAATAGTGAGTCGAGCTTCTCTGCAAATCTGTCGGGGCCACCCATAAGAGTCATCAGGCCGTCCACATCATGAGGTACAAACCATGTCCATTGCCAGGCTGTGCCTTCACAGTAGTCGTCTTCACGGTGGTTGGATGCGCGGGGATTAAATGGCTCGTGCCATTTGCCGTTTTCATCTTTGCCGCGCATGAAGCGTGTGGCGGGATCGAAATACTGGCGGTATGCCTCTCCCTTGATAGCATATTCGTTGGCAACGGCTGAGTCGCCGGCTGCTTCGGCCAGTTTTGAGATACACCAGTCATTATATGCGTATTCGAGACCTTTGGCTACTGATTCAAATTCTTTATTCCATGGTATGAAACCGAGAGTATTTTTATATTCTTTCGATTTGGGCATAAGTGCGAGTTTCACTTTCTCCGGGGTGACAATACCGGTAGTGTCATAAACCGACGAACGTACACCTGCACGATATGCCTTTTCGATGTCAAAATCAGCAATGCCTTTGGAAACAGCGTCAGCCATAAGGGATACGGCATGATATCCTGTCATTGTAGCAGTGTAATTACCGGCAAGTTCCCACATCGGGAGGAGGCCACCTTCGTCGTATTTAAGAAGAAGGGAATTGATAAACTCATTGTTGAGCTGCGGGTCTATTATTGTGAGTAGCGGATGGAGAGCCCTGTGGGTGTCCCAAAGTGAGAAAATGGTATATACAGGCTTTGATGTGTCGCCTTGGTGCACCTTTCGATCCATGCCCAGATATCGGCCGTCGACATCCATGAAAAGACCCGGTGCGATTGCCGCATGGTACATTGCGGTGTAGAAAATCTCTTTATCGGTATTGTCGGCGGTGATATCGATGGTGGAAAGATATGAATTCCATTTCTCCTTTGCGTCATCTCGCACTGCATCAAACTCCCATCCCGGGATTTCCGCCATCAGGTTCTTTTCGGCGCCATCCCAGTCTACGGCTGATACTCCGACCTTAACGTATACGACTTCATCCTTTGATGTGTCCGGGAACTTTAGAAGGGCTTTGCAGCGTATCTGTTTGTCTCCCTTGCTGTTCAGGATAGTGTCGTTGACTGTTTCATGGGTAAAGGGTTTTGAAAATACCGCATACATTGCGAGTTGCTGGTTGAATGCCCAGTACTCCGACATTTTGTATGCACGTATTGCAGTGTCGCCCTCAAACTCGATTTTCATGTCGAGGTTGGTCTGGTTCTGAATCGAATAGTCGAGATCTACGATAAAGCCGGCATCATCGCTTTCGGGGAATGTAAAGCGATATATAGCGGCACGTTCGGTCGATGTTATTTCAGCCTTTATGCCATAGCGCTTGAGGAAAGTGGAGTAGTAGCCCGGTTCGGCAATCTCGTCGGCGTGGGAAAACTCCGAGGCAAACGGCCGATTCTGCAGAGTGTCAATCTGAGTGTCAATCATTTGCTTGCCCACGGTAGGCATTATCAGGAAATCGCCATAGTCGGCACACCCTGTGCCACTGAGGTGGCTCTGTGTGAAGCCGTTGAGTAGCGAGTCGCTATAATGGTAGCCGGAACAGGCATCCCATCCGTTGATTCTTGTGTCGGGCCCGGGCTGTATCATGGCATGGGGAACAACGGGTCCGGGGAAGGTGTGTCCATGGCCTCCGGTTCCGATAAATGGATCGACATATGCGGTATAATCGGAATCACCTTGTGTGCCGCATCCTGCCGTAAGCAAGCCGATCGAAATGGTCGTGATAAATAGTCTATTCATGGAAAGTTATGTTGATATATTTGCTATAAAGTATCTTGTTTGAGTTGTTCTACGTATCGGTCAATCTCCTCCATTTTACCGGGAATATTGATTGCCTGGGGACAATGTTTTATGCATTCTTGGCAACCTATGCAATGGTTTGCCTGACGCAGTCGAGGGACGGCTCTATCGTATCCGATCAGGAATGCACGGCGTAAGCGATTATATTCCGGGTCGGACGAAGATGTCGGCACTCGGCCTTCGTTTACACATTTGTTATAATGGGAGAATATCGAAGGGATATCGATACCGTAGGGGCATGGCATACAGTATTGGCATGATGTGCATGGTACTGTCGGGAACTTTACAAGATAGTCTGCCGCTTGATTGAGCATGTCCAATTCATCTGTTGTACAGGGTTCAAGCGATGAATATGTGTGTATGTTGTCTTGTAGATGCTCCATATAGGTCATGCCGCTCAATACTGTCAATATGCCTTCAGGTGTCCCGGCAAATCGGAATGCCCATGACGCTACACTGTCGTCGGGGCGGCGGCGCTTGAACTCTGCCAACACATGGTTGTTGACCGACGCAAGGCGTCCGCCGAGCAGCGGCTCCATGATTACAGCAGGTATGCCCCTGCGATGAAGTTCGTCATAGAGATATTCTGCATTTGTGTTCCGTGTATTCAGCTGCTTGGCATGTTTCCAGTCGAGGTAGTTGAGCTGTATCTGCGCGAAATCCCATTTGACACTCCCCTCGTCATGCATCTTGAGGAGATGGTCGAATACCTCGATGTCTCCATGATAGGAGAATCCGAGATTTTTTATTTTCCCAGCCGAACGTTCTCCGATGAGGAAGTCAAGTATGCCGTTGTTGATGTATCGGTTTTCCCAGGCTTCCATTCCACCTTGGCCTATGGCATGTAGCAGCATGTAGTCGATGTAGTCGGTACGGAGTTCTTTCAGAGAATTCCGGTACATTTTGATTGACTCCTCGCGTGGCCATGTCTTTGGCGCGAAGTTTGACATCTTTGTTGCGATGAAATAGCTGTCGCGAGGATAGCGGCTCAGAGCGATGCCGAGAGAGTGCTCGCTGTTTCCTTTGCAATATACAGGCGATGTGTCGTAGTAGTTGATGCCATGTTGCATGGCGTAATCGACAAGTCGGTTTACTTGCTCCTGGTCGATGATTTTTTCTCCGGCGGCATCTGTAATCTCAGGCAGGCGCATGAAGCCATAGCCGAGTATGCTTACCGAGTCGCCTGTCGATGGGTTCACGCGCATGGTCATCGGACCTTTTGCTGTTTTGTCTGATGATGCGGATGCCGCTGTTGCGTCAATGTCTTGCCCGATATGCTCTGTAATCTTCCGGCGGCAGGACAGCATGGCGGTAGAGGCCGCTCCGACACCAAGTGTTCTTAGGAATGTGCGGCGTGATATATTGTGGTCAGTACCTTTCTTCATTAATCTACTTTTAAGTAACGACAAATCGGGTAGTTCCTATTAAGGCCTGATTGTGCCAATATATAGAAAGTTTCCATGGATTATTGCAACAAGCATTTAGACCTGTCACTTATGAAAAGCATCAGATATTGCGGTGCACTTCATGTCCTTCTACATAAATGGCACTGAACGGGCGCACCGGACATAAGTTCTCACATGCGCCGCATCCGATACAGCGTTCGGTATCTATGGCCGGAATATTGACTCCGGTAGGATTATCAGCATCAACAGGTATCATGCTTATCGCTCCAGCCGGACAATGGCGTGCGCAATTACCGCAATGCACGCCTTCTGTAGCAGCTATACATCGGTCGGACAGCCATACTGCATGGCCTGTCTGTATGGATGTGCGTTCTTCCTTTTGTATTGGAATGATTGCTCCGGCCGGACATACATTGCCGCATTTATTGCATTCAGGACGACAATAACCGTACTCATAGCTGACTTCAGGTTGCATGAAATGAGATAGGTCTGTCGACGGGCGCAACACTCCGTTGGGGCAGTTGGTAATACAGAGTTGACATGCCGTACAGTGTGTCGTGAAGTTTTTATGACTTATTGAGCCGGGAGGAGTAATCCTTACGCGGCGTTTTGGCTTCAGTTTGTCGGCAATAGGTGCGAGACCGCCGTCTACGCTTTTCTCTTGAGCTTTAATAGCGACAGTACCTGCAAGAATCAGTCCGGCAGTAAGGAAGTCACGGCGGTTGCCGTCAGGAGTAGTTGCCTCAAATTTTTTATCAGTGGCATGCGATGTGCGCGGGGCATATACAATGGCATTTTTGCTACAGGAGTCAAGGCAGTCCATGCATACCACGCAGCGGGTATAGTCAATCTCGCCTTTTTTTGCATCAATACATGATGCCTTGCATTTTCGGCTACATGCGCCACATCCAATGCATTTTGAGTGGTCAATCATCGGGCGCATCCACGAGAAGCGTGACAGATATCCAAGAGTGGTGCCTACCGGACATATGGTGTTGCAGTATGTGCGTCCACCGTACCATGCAAGAGCACCTACTGCAAGCAGGGTGATTGCTGACACAATCAGCATGGAGGTGACTACTTTATAATCGACATGGTAGAATAGATAGCTGTCAGACGGTTCATTGGCGGCTATGATATTGTTGACCTCTACATATAGTGGCTTAAAAATAGATGCTACAATCCTGCCGAATTCACTGTATGGTTCGATGAATGCCGCGATTGAAGCCATACCGAGAATGAGTAGACTTACGAATATCACAAGCATTGCAATGCGTAGCCACGTAAGCGGAGCTGAATATGAGTATTTTTTTCGAGGTCTCATAATCTGGCGTATGCGGGCGATGCCGTCCTGCATTATTCCCAACGGACATAACACTGAACAATATATGCGTCCGAAGAGCAGTGTTGCAACCACCAGGCCGATGATTACCATTATGTTCAGCGAGAGTATGGCAGGTATAAACTGCCATTTTGCAAGAAACCCCCAATGTGTTGCCGCTATTTCGGTGACATCAAGGAAAAGCAATGTCATAGCTGTAAAAACAACTATGGCCAAAAGAATTCTTGTAGTCTTGAGATATTTAGCCAAAATACAATATTGAATGTGGTAATGTAATTGGTGGGATGACTGGGCCTCTCTTGTTTTATATAGAAATATGGCTATTTTATTCTATAGGAGTATCCTAAAGTTACCATTATCGAAGTGCCTCGTGAAGCGGAAAAGGTATCCTTACGCTCATCCGGGAATATATTGCCTATACCGAAGTAATAGCGTCCTTCAAGATGTATGCGATGGCGGCGCTTTATTATGAATTCAATACCGGCGCCGGCCGAGATGCCGTAATCGAATTTTTTTGTCGGCTCCATCCATAATTGGTCGGTTTCTCTATTTGGCGGAAAGTCGGGTATGTTGGCGATGTTGTGGACATCGAAATTAGATGAGTAGCTTGTTCCAATCATATAACCGAATTCCGGGCCGAGGTTAAAGAATCCGTTTACATGGCGTCCTCCGAAAAAAATATTCGTAAGGAGGGGAATCTGGATGTAATCGAGTTTGCGCTCGAAGGAGAAGGGATATTCCTCAAAATCTTCCTTCCATCCGCGTTGCTCGTAATTTATTTCTACAATAAGACCGAAATTACGCTCTTCCCAATAGCGCAGTTGCAATCCGGCCATCTGACCCATGACCATAGATTCCTTTACGCTTGGGGTAAAGGACATTTTAGACATGGTAATGCCTGCATGGCCTCCAATCGAGAATTTAGAGTTGTAATGTGCCTGTGCCGATGCCGAGCCATACGCCAATGCTATCGCGATAGCTGACACTATTGACATACAGCGCAATCTGCATGTGTTGCTGATAAGTCTTGCCATTATAGACTGATTTTCTCTGTTATACCCGAGGGGCGGAAGTTGACAAGATATAGCGCTTTGTTTACAGATCCGGCATTGATGCCGTCGGAGATAAACCGGAAATCGCTCTGAATACCGCTGTATGGGATAGAGTCGGGGAACGACTCTGAATCATTGAGCGAACGGATAAGGAACATGCCGGCATCAAATCCGAGAATACCTTGTACGGGTATGGCATTCATCATCGGCGCTCCATACCACCGTGAATATTCTGCTGTCAGGTCCTTTGTGCGCAGAGAGCTCTCATCGTTGTAGAAACGTGAATATATGGTTGTATTCATGAAGCGCATGTTCTCAAGAGCATCGCCACGGAATGTTATCCACTCGGGGTAGCCGAACAGTCGTGCTGAATTGTAGTCGCTAAGGCTCTCCTTATACGCCTTCAAGGTGCTGATGATGCGCGAGAATTCGGTCTGTGTGCCTGATGATGGGATGAATATGTATTTTTCATCGGCAGTCAGTTTTTCCAAATCGGCCTGGCGTAGCGTTCCGGAGTAGGATATCTCGATTATCTTTCGTCCTTCTGACATTGCCTTTGACCGAAGACGGCTTTGAAATTCGGCCTTATCGGTCTTTCCGCCTTCCTGAGGTACAAGTAGCGCCAATGTATGGCCGGGATATTCATTAAGGATGCCGGCTACGGCGGTATCATACATGTCGGAGTGGGGGATATTGGCCTGCATCATGGCTTTGTTGTTGCGATATAGAGTGCTCTTTACCGCAAATGCATTGAATACCTTCGCGCCGTTTTCTGAGGCGAATGATGCGATGCGTCCCAATTGCAGGTCGTCATCGGGTGCGATAATCACGGTTGACTTGGCAACTTCCGGCAGAGAGAGTATTGAGTTTACTGTATCGATGCTTGCAGCCGTGTCATATGCCGATATAACCAAGGGATTGCCATGGTTGCGCAGCGAATCGGCAGCAATCAGTAGTCCACGATAGAATTCCGTGTAAAGCTGTGCCTGCTTGTCGGGCTGTTGCGCGGACAGCATGAATGGTAGCATAACTGTCATACGCAGGGTGTCAGTCCGGGATTGATTGTCGGATATCGCATCTTCCATTGGAGTAAGTAATGTCGGGGCTTCTACCTGTGGAGCCGACAGGTTGTCTCCATAGGAAATTTGGGATTCCAATGTGCCGCCGGATGCGGTGTTCTCAACATAGACAGAGCCTGTGCCTGCGGTTGTGAAAACCGGAGACTCGTAAGTCGAGGCTGTCGTAGTGCTGTTTGTCGGCTCGGTCGGAGCTGAATATTCCGTTGTTGGTGTCGAATATGTAGTTGAGGAGGTGGTGGACAGACTTTTTGGGGTAGATTCATATGAGGGCTGAGCCTCTTTTGTCGGGATGGTGAGGACAGTGCCGTACTTTAGGCCTATGGTCTCCAGTTTGGGATTTGCTGCAATCAGATCAGCCTCCGATATGTCATACTGACGGCTGATGCCATATATGGTTTCTCCTTTTTTTACAAGATGGCATGAGACGGTCGAGTTTGAGGATGATGATACATTATTTGCCGGAGTAGATGGTTTTGACGAATGAACGGGATTTGACGGAAGCGCATCTACCTCACCTTTGGGAAAATAAAGAGTCTGGCCTGCACGGAGTCCGTCGGCTACCGATGGGTTGTAGTGTATAATCTGGGCCTTGGTGAGTCCGAAACGGCGAGCGAGGCTGTATACAGTCTCTTTGGGCTGTACCTCATAGTAATAGCATACGTTTCCATTAACCATGCGTGTAGGCAGGTCGAGGGCGATTGCATTAAATGTAGCGCCAAGTATGGCGGCGGTAAGAACAATCCTGTTGCGGAAGTTATGGTAATTCATTCTGCAAATGGTTGGGTATGTGAATAGTAGGAGAGTCGATATAGTTGTGGCAAAGTTAAGCATTTTTTACCTCATATCCTTGCTGCCCTTTATAAATAATGTGAATTATCCAAGCACAAAGCATGATGCACAAAGCATGATGTGAAACCGGGTAGCATTGAGATTGTCTAAATACTTTGTCTATGTAGTGAAAAAGCTGTGGTATAAGAAATGATTGAATGGGTGAGTATATTAATGGCCGGTGTTTCCATGAATTTATTGTCAGCTGTATTACCTAATGATTTTGTGCGTTTGCGTTGAGTATTACGGTTGGTATAATAAGGATTGCGATATATCCGTTACTTGATAGTAATCCGTTTCAAATCCATAAATGATGATAGAAAGAAAATATATATTGCGAGGGGCTGTGTGTGCTATGATAGGATGCTCGCTTATTTTTGGTGACGGCAGTGGGCTTTTGGCAAAGAAACCCTCATTGCAGAAACGTGGTGAGTATGAATTCACATTTGATTTGCCTAAATATGTCGAAGAACTTAAGGAGGAACTCACTTATCCTATGGCCTGGGGGAACTCTGATGAAAAAGATTTTGAACGTTGGCGCAAGATGGCCCGGGAAAAGGTCATGGAATGTATGATGACACCACCTAAGAGTGCCTCGGCTGATGTGGAAGTCATAGCTACGGAGCGCAGGGATGGATATGAGGCCCGCAAAATACGTTTTAACGTCAATGCATATTCCCGCATTACGGCATATCTGCTTGTGCCTGATGGAGATGGGCCTCATCCGGCCGTAAATCTGCTACATGACCATGGCGGTCATCTGTTTATAGGTAAGGAAAAAATGGTCAGACCGTTTGATGAGGATTCTGTAGTTGTGGCCGATGCCGATAATTGGGTCGCCGGTTTTTATGGCGGACAGTATTTCGGCGACTTTCTTGCCCGGAACGGTTATGTTGTATTCTCGGCCGACGCTCCAATGTGGGGAGACCGTGGTCGGGAAGAGGGTGTCGACCGTTCGAAGTATGATATCATCGCCGGCAACATGATGATGCTCGGGCGTAGTCTGAGCGCGTTTATGTCTTACGATGATATTACATGTACGGAATTGCTTGCATCGTTTCCTGAAGTCGATTCCGGACGTATCGGGTGTGCCGGCGGATCGATGGGTGGATACCGGACATGGATGCTTTCGGCATTGAGCGACCGGATAAAGGCCGGAGCGGCAGTGTGCTGGATGGTGACGACTGATGTACAGATATCGGTCAAAGACCGAAAGCGTGAGTATGGAGGCTTTGCCAACTGTATTCCCGGACTCAGGCAATATCTTGATTATCCTCACATAGCTTCAATTGCCTGTCCGAGGGCTATGCTTTTTATTAACGGGCGTCAGGACCATCTATTCCCGATTGATGGAGTCGAGGATGCTTATTCTGAAATGCACAAGGTATGGGATAGTCAGAATGCAGGACACCGCCTTACCACTGAACTATGGGATATGCCTCATTTTTGTGGTAAAGCGGTGCAGAATCGTGTATTGGATTTCTTTGATGCTAATCTGTAAGATCAGTCCTCAAGATAGAATACGATGGTAGATACTACGCGTACTTTCTTGAGATAAGGTGTATATGGGTCGCGGTCGGAGATGTCAAACTGGCCTTGTGAGGCTGTCTTGATTTTGCCGAGGCGGCTCTTGGAGTCGGCGGCAAATTTGTCGGCGGCTTCTCTTGCATTGGCAGTAGCCTCTGCAATCATTTCTGGCTTGATGTCGTTGAGAGCGGTATACTCATAAATTGTACGGTATTCATAGTCGCCGGCTGTTATGGCAATGCCTTGTTTCAGCAGCTCGGTCTGGCGTGAGATGAGTTTGTTGACTTTTTCAACGTTGGGGGATGTGACGACTACTACCGATGTCACATTGTAGCGGAACGGACGGTCGTTTGAACCGTATCGCTCGGCCTGGAGGTCAAGAATCTGGGGTGGCTGTACGAGAATTTCGTCGGAGGAGATGCCGTTGTCGGTCAGGAACTTGCTGATTTTGGTCGTGTTTGAGGTAATCTTATCGTATATTGAAGTGAGATCGTTGCCCACTTCTTTGCATACGATAGGCCATGTGACTTTGTTGGCCATTACCTCTTTTTCGGCCAGGCCGCGTACGGCTACCACTCGGTCGCGGTAGGCGAAATTGTCAATGCCGCTTTTGATAAATACTCCAAGGAAAAAGATACCGGCTGCAATCAATAGTGCTGGCAGTGTTCGTGTCAGAATTCTCATTTGTTTAGAATGTTTTAGTTGTGAATTTAAATAATATGACAAATGGATTGTGTGAAAGTTTATGCCGCCAAAATAAAAAG
>NZ_JAIDKI010000045.1 GCF_029051885.1 Muribaculum sp. | reverse complement strand
TCCATCATCACAAGACAAAAATCACTCAGAGATATGCGACCCCAGCGTTAACAAATATTGGGGAACGGGGTCTTATTGTGCGGCCGGATGGTCGGGAGATTAGCTTTTTTGTTGTATCATTGTATGGTGCTCAGAATAGGATGACGATTGCCGGTAGATTCGGTCAGATTTCTTTGTCGAAAGTAAGCTCGACTACCATATCGACTGTGGCGGCCGGTTTGTGGCCGGGCTTGAGTATGATTCCTTCGGGATGCTGGGTGAATGCTACTTTCTCGTCACTTGCAAACATTTTTGCAGCCTTGAGTTTGTTGCCGGCATACGGGATAAACACCGGGCCGTCAGTGTCGTTGAGCACATGTATGTACATCTTGTTGCCGCGGTGGGTGGCAACACCCCATTCGTGGGGATTGACGACACCGGAGCGTACCCCTTTTACTGTGGTACCATATGTCTTCATCCAGTCGCCTATGACGCGGAGTGTGCTAACAGCTTCGTCGGGTAGGGTGCCGTCGGGACGCGGACCGATGTTAAGCAGCAGGTTGGCATCTTTTCCGGCCGTCTCCACAAGAAGCCTGATGAGGCTTTCAGGTGATTTCCATGCACGGTCGGCAGGATGATACCCCCATGTGCCGTTCATTGTCTGGCATGTTTCGAGTGGAAGGTCGCTCACCTCCTGGCCGGAATATCCGGCGAAGTTTTCGCCAGGCTTGTCGCGCTCGAAAATCTGGATGTCTTCGCCGGGATAGGGCGAGAGGTGATGATTGGAGCCTATAAGGCATGCCGGCTGCAGAGAGTGTATCAGCTCATACTGGTGCTGTAGATTCCATATGCGGGCTGTCTCGTCGTTGTCATTCCCTTTTTTGTCCCATATGCCGTCATACCATATCGCCCCTATCTGACCGTAGTTTGTGAGGAGTTCGGTGAGCTGTGTGTCCATAAAGGCCAGGTAATCGTCCCAGTTTCCGTCGAGTCGCCGTCCGGATTTCTTTCCGGTACCGCCGAGAGGAGTATAGTCGTTGCGCCCCCAGTCGACCTGCGAATAATATAGGTGCAGCTTAAGACCGTGGCGGGCGCATGCGTCGGCAATCTCTTTTATTATGTCGCGTCTGAAAGGGGTTGCGTCGATAATGTCGAAGTCGGAGGCTTTGGTGTCGAACATCGAGAATCCGTCGTGGTGTCGCGATGTTATCGTTATGTATCCGGCTCCGGCATCCTTGAATGCCTTTACCCACTCGTCGGCGTCGAATCGTGATGGACAGAAGCCTGCCGCAAGATTCTTGTATTCGGCATAAGGCAACTGAAGGTTTTCCATCGCCCATTCTCCCTGTCCGAGCATCGAATATATGCCCCAGTGGAGAAAAATGCCGAATCCGTGGTCGCGAAATTGTTCGCGTGCCTGAAGGTTGCTGTCGGAGGGGGTGTACTCCCACGCTGCAATATTGCCGGATGCACCCATGATGGCGGCAATGGCCAGTGAAGTGAACTTTTTCAACATGAATCGCAAGAGAAATATGGTTTTGATTGACTTACTTATATTGAATTTGCAAATGCTATTGTGTCACAAATTGTGATTGCGAATGACTTCGATAGCCTTGGCGATGTATTCGGCAGTAGGCGAATTGATTTCGACCGAACGGCAGTCGATGCCGTCGTCAGTTGTGCCAAGAATGCGTGGTTGGATTTCGACTATGTTACGGGTGACAAGCTGCTCGCGGGTGAAATCGCATATTTCCTCCGGTGAGAGTGAGTTTTTGAGATTCTTGCGCTCGGAGTGGAATCCTGCTTTCAGGAGTGGCAGGTGGTAGGCGGTTATATCACCGGCCTCGTCAAACCGGGGGTTGACCTCGTCGGGAAACATGATAAAGAATGAACCGTCGTCGAGAAATAGCCACAGAGTGATTATAATGGCTGTGTGCTGAGGCAATGCTTTCAGCATCTCGGCGGTAGTTGCATCCGGCAGATACACCTCAAGGCTGTAGAGATTCCGCTTGTCGAAACACACTTTCAGCGGCAGACGGTACTTCTTTTCTGTTTTCATTTCAAGTGGCGGGGTGAATGTTTTGATGCATGTCACACCGTCGTCGTCGGTAGTGCCTGTTTCGTAGGGTCTGTCAGAACTTACTACTAACTCATATTTCTCTTTGTCAATACCTTTGCGCTTGAAGAAATCTAAAATGTTCATGGTCTTCGGGAATATAAGGGGCTATTCAGAGATTGTCGATTTAGACCATCTAAGCATCGGGATTGTCAAAGAGCTTGTCCTCCTGGTCGAGCTTGAAGTAGCGGGCGAGAAGAGATAGGAATCGGGTGATGCCGGAGATTGCCGCCGATGTCTCTTTCGATATCTCCTTACCTTGCAGGCGCATAAGCAGGGTGCCGTATAGCGCGGCGAAGCATGTCTCGATTTCACCGAGTTTATCGTCGCCCTGGCGTGCGCGCAGTTCCACAATGTAGGGAAGTGTATGGTAGAATGCCGACTGGTAGTCGACAAACTTCGGGTCGGCCATAAGCTGACGATGCAGGTCGTCGAGCTGTATTATTACATTTTTGTTGAGCTGGAGATGACCGGTTTTCTCTACGCCCTCGCGCCTCATCATGTCGATAAGCGACTCGTACCATTCCTCCATCTCTTTTTTCTTTTCGGCAGGAAGGTCATATTGGTCAATAATGGAAGCGCGTATTTTGTCGATATCGAGGTTGTTGGCGCGGATGATGTCTTCAATCTGCCACATATAGAGCAGATATTCGGCTATGTTTTCTTTGCGTTTTTGCGATGCGGTGTACATGTCGTTGCTGTTTTTCTTTTTATAACAAATCAGCCTGTCGGTTTGACGGTGTATATGTGATGTCTGCGCACTATCTGAGGCGTTCGCAGAATTCAATCTTTTCGCCGTCGGGGCCTTTGATGGTAAAGAACTTCACGCCCTTTTCCCAGAAAGGGAGAGAGCATATATGCCCTTCGAGCGCCTTGTGGCCAAGAGCCGTTACTTTGGTGAACAGTGTGTCGATATCCTGTACGTCAAGGGCTACATGGTCTATTGCGCCAGTCGTACGTGTTGCCCGGTGGTTTTCATATATTTCCATCACGAGGTTGCCCAGTGACATGAATGCGACACGCTCGTCGGCAGCTTCGTTGACGGTTTCATAAATAAGGGAAAATCCGAGTGAAGTGTAGAATGCCATGCTTCGGCCGATATCATCGGTTGGCAGCCCGATATGTTGCACGCCTGTTATATGGTCTCTTATATTCATAGTGAGTCGTTTTTGTCAAAGTTAGCAATACGGTGGCAACCTCCCAAATTTTTCCTATAAATTCAGGGAATCTTATGGGATGTCTGGTTTCATGGCGAAAACTGTTTGTCGCGATATGAAAATGCAATGAAAGCATTTGTGAAACATCTAAATAATTTTTAAATTTGCTTTCCAATGTGAATTCATATATTAAAGCCGGTTCTTAACTGAGCTTCAAGACAAGTCTAACTATCAACCTTAAAGTAAATGAACCTTAAGTTATCCATGGCATATGCCTCTCTCCTGGCGCTGCCTATGCTCGGTATTTCCGACGTGTCTGCCGAGATTGTCCACGTGTCTACCCCTGCCACATCGCTTGTGCTGAAGGCCGATAAGGGCAAGGAGTTACGTTTCTACCACTATGGCGACAAATTAACTGATGAAGACATTCAATCGATGACGTCATCCGGAGCGCCGTCGGTTAACGCTTATCCTCCGTATGGGATGAACACTCGCCGCGAGACAGCCGTTGCCGCTACACATACCGATGGCAACATGACGCTTGATCTCGTGGTCGACCGCGTGGAGCGAGACGGAAATGTCACCTCGGTGAGTCTTAAGGACAAGCATTATCCTTTCTACGTGCGGGTGAACTATCGCACTTATCCCGAAACCGACGTGATAGAGATGTGGAGTGATATATCCCATGGTGAAAAGGGCAATGTAGTGCTTTCGGAATACGCTTCGGGCTATATAGCTCTACCTTACGGCGACGTGTGGAGCAGCAATCTGTATGGCGAATGGGCCAAAGAGGGATGGCTTGAAGAACTGCCACTTCCTCACGGATTGAAAGTCATAAAGTCGCGCGACCAGCTGCGTCCCAACCATGCCGCTCATGGCGAGATGATGTTCTCGCTCGACGGCAAGCCTCAGGAGCGCAGTGGACGTGTAGTCGGCGCAGCTCTATGCTATCCGGGTGCGTTCAAGCTGCGCACGCTTAACGATAACAGCAACTGGATTCACTTCTTTGCCGGTATCAACGAGGAGCATTCACCATATTATCTTGCAAAGGGCGAGACATTCACCACTCCCGTTTTGGCTGTGACATACAGTAACGACGGTATGGGACAGGTGAGCCGCAACTTCCATCGCTGGGGCCGCGACACCAAACTCGCTCATGGCGACAAGCTGCGCGATGTACTGCTCAACTCGTGGGAAGGTGTTTACTTCGACATCAAAGAGCACGAGATGGTGCAGATGATGGAGGACATCGCCTCACTTGGTGGCGAACTGTTTGTGATGGACGACGGATGGTTCGGCGATAAATATCCACGCGATAATAATCAGCAGGGACTTGGCGACTGGGTGGTAGATACCGACAAACTGCCGAATGGCATAAAGGGCCTTACCGATGCCGCCGGGAAGGCGGGTGTAAAATTCGGCATATGGATTGAGCCTGAGATGCTTGACGAAAAGAGCGAACTTTATGAAAAGCATCCGGAATATATTATCAAGGCGTCAAATCGTGGAAATATGCCCGGTAGAGGTAAAGCGCAGGTGGCGCTCGATCTGGCCAATCCGAAATGTCAGGATATCGTGTTCACAATCGTCGACACACTGATGACCAAGTATCCTGAAATCGCCTACATAAAATGGGATGCTAACAATGCCATGGCAATACATGGCTCGCAATATCTGTCGGCCGACCGTCAGAGTCACAACAATATAGAGTACTGGCGCGGACTTACAAAGACACTCGACCGTATCCGTGCCAAGCATCCCGACGTGGTGATACAGGCGTGCTCAAGCGGTGGCGGACGTGTCAACTACGGCTATCTTCCATGGTTTGATGAGTACTGGACCAGCGACAACACCGATGCTCTTCAGCGTGTGTATATCCAGTGGGGCACGAGCTACTTCTTCCCCGCCATAGGTATGGGCAGCCATATCAGCGCCGCGCCCAACCATCAGACCGGACGCCGCACCTCGCTGAAATACCGTACAGATGTGGCCATGGCCGGACGTCTCGGCATGGAGCTCCAGCCTAAAGATATGACCGATGCTGAAAAGAATCAGACACGCCGTGCCATAGCCGACTACAAGACGATACGTCCTGTAGTGCAGCTCGGCGACCTGTATCGCCTTCAGTCGCCGTTCGACAAAAAGGGAGTGGCCTCGCTGATGTATGTGTCGCCCGACAAGAAGCAGGCAGCATTCTTCTGGTGGAAGACCGAGTCGATGGCTGCCGAGCAGCTGCACCGAGTACCTATGGATGGGCTCGACCCCGATAAAATATATCGTGTGAAGGAATTGAACCGCATCGACAACAAGGCGCTCCCATTCGAGGGCAAGACTTTCAGCGGACGTGCTCTGATGTCAAACGGACTGCCGATGCCTGCGTTCCACAGTGTCGATAAAGCCGATGCCACCGACTTCTCCTCGCGAGTGTTGGTGCTTGAGGCGCTGTAATGTTTGCCTGTCTCATCAAAATTCGATATTTTTGCATGGAAGTGGTCTGCATGGCATCCGCTTCCATGCAATTTTTTCAGCTACCTGTGACAATTGATTAATTTACCGGCTGAATGTGTGTGTCGGTGATTAATCGCTTAACGTTAGATAATAAATTATGAAAAGAATCTCCATACTTGCTGTGGCTGCGCTATGCGGAGCCACTCTTTTTGCTGAGGATGTGACGTTGCGAATGCTTCAGACAAGCGATGTGCACGGTAATTTCTATCCCTACAATTTCATTACAGGAAAGCCATCCGACGGCAGTCTGGCACGTGTGGCCTCAGCAGTAAAGGATGTTCGCGGCCAAGTGGGCGACGATGCTGTCATCATTGTGGACAACGGCGACATACTTCAGGGACAGCCTACAGTATATTATTATAATTATGTCGATACCGTAGTGCCACACATTGCGGCGCGTATGCTCGACTTTATCGGTTATGATGCAGGTACAATCGGCAACCACGATGTGGAGACAGGCCGTAAGGTGATGGACCGTTGGGCCGCTGAATGTGCGATGCCTGTGCTTGGAGCCAATGTCATCAACACCGCTACAGGCGAGCCGCATTTCCGTCCCTATACGATAATCAATCGCAAAGGTATAAAGATTGCGGTGCTTGGCATGATTACGCCCGGCATACCGGCCTGGTTGCCCGAGGTGTTGTGGCAGGGCCTTCGTTTTGACGATATGGAGGAGACTGCCCGCAAATGGGTGCCTGTAATCATGGAGCGCGAGCACCCCGATCTGCTTGTCGGCCTGTTCCACTCAGGCCAGTCCGGCAATATTCTGGTAAACTACAAGGAGAACGCATCGCTCGAGGTGGCTCAGCGCGTGCCGGGATTTGACGTGGTGCTCATGGGGCATGACCACCGCACGGAGAACAAATGGACTGTGAATGTGGCCGGTGACAGCGTGCTGGTGATGAATCCGGCCAACAATGCAGTCTACCTTGTCGATGTCGAAATGACATTCGGTGTCGACAGTCTCGGACATATCGTCAGCAAGAAAATCGACGGACGTATATCTGATATGGGTGCTTATGAGCCTGACAGCGTGTTCATGGCCGAATTTGCCCCGCAGATGGCTACTATAAAGGAGTATGTCGACACGCCCATCGGCACCATGACGCGCGGTATCACCACCCGCGACGCCTATTTCGGGCCGTCGGCATTTGTCGACCTCATACATGAACTTCAGCTTGGCATTACCGGTGCTGATGTGTCGTTTGTTGCCCCATTGAGCTATGATGCCTCTATACCCGCGGGAGAGATTACCGTAAGCGACATGTTCAATCTCTACAAGTACGAGAATATGCTTTATGTGATGGACCTTACCGGAGAGGAGATTAAGAATTATCTGGAACGCTCGTACGGATTGTGGACACAGCAGATGAAGTCGGCCGATGACCATATGATGCTATTCAGCGACGGCACGCGCAGTGGCGACCAGACCCACTCCAAACTTAAAAACGCGAGCTACAATTTCGACTCAGCCGCCGGCATCATCTACGAGGTCGATGTTACCAAGCCCGAGGGAGAGAAGATAACTATACTACGTATGGCCGATGGCCGTCCGTTCGACCCGGCAAAGCATTATAAAGTGGCTCTCAACTCCTATCGCGGCAACGGTGGTGGCGAGCTGCTTACCAAGGGCGCCGGCATACCGCATTCCGAACTTCCGTCGCGTATCATCAGTGCTACCGACCGCGATCTTCGCCACTATCTTACCGAATATATACGCGAGCGCGGCAAGATTAATCCCCGTCCTCTCAACCAATGGAAATTTGTGCCTGAGAAGCTCGCTCGTCCAGCTGCCAAGCGTGACAGAGCCATAATGTTCGGCAAATAAACAACAAGCGCCGCATCCCCGATAGATGCGGCGCTTGTTGTTTATTTGATGGTAAATCAGAGTAAACGGTCGCGGATGGCGTAGCGCGGACGGTGTTTTACTTCGGTATATATCTTGCCTACATATTCACCGACAATGCCGATGGCCATGAGAGTAAGGGAACCGAGAAACCATATGGAGATAATCAGCGAGGTCCAGCCTGAGATTGTGCTGTGGGAGAAGTAGCTTGCGAATACCCATATGGCCACTGCGATATCCACAATGAGCAGTATGAGGCCTACGACAAAAATAATGCGTATCGGCTTGGATGAGAATGACGTGATGCCGTCGATAGAGAAGCTCAGCATCTTGGCGAGGGGATATTTTGACTCGCCGGCCACACGTTCGTGGCGTTCGTAGGTCACTATGGCTGTGTCAAGGCCGAGTTGCGGGATGATACCTCGAAGAAACAGATTGCTTTCACCATATTCCGACAGCAGGTCGAGAGCCCTGGCGCTCAGCAGACGGTAATCGGCATGGTCGTAGATGGTGTCGAGGCCCATATGGTGTTGCAGAGAGTAGAACGCATGGGCCGTAGAGCGTTTGAACCATGTGTCGGTGGCACGGCTTGACCGCACGCCATACACTATCTCTTTACCGAGGCGGAACTCCTCGACCATGCGTACTATGGCTTCCGGGTCGTCCTGTAGATCGGCGTCGATTGATATAGCTGCGTCGCACATGTCGCGCACGGCCATCAGGCCGGCAAGCAGTGCGTACTGGTGTCCGCGGTTGTGGGCGAGAGATATACCTTTGATACGAGTGTCTTCGGCATGAAGCTGTTCGATTACCTGCCATGTGCGGTCGCGACTGCCGTCGTTGCTGCACATTATGAAACTGTCGAGGGCTACAAGGCCGTCGGCGGCCATGCGGTCGAGCAGAGAGAGTATGCGCGCCGATGTGATTGGTAGCGCTTCTTCTTCGTTGTAGCAGGGGATTACGATTGCGATACGTGGCAGAGGTGCTGACATGGCTCAGATAATTGATGTGGAATGCTTACGGACGCGGATGTGCCGCGTCCGTAAGCTGTGGATATCAGGATAAATCAATAATTGCGGGCGAAAATCACACGGCGTGCCGAGGGCTTGCCTGTGTAGATACAAGTGCCGGGAGTGGTATCGCCGTCGAATGGGATACAGCGTATGGTGGCCTTGGTTTCTTCCTTGATTTTTTCTTCGGTCTCGGTGGTTCCGTCCCAATGAGCGAGCAGGAAGCCTCCCTTTTCGATTTCGGTCTTGAATTCCTCCCAGGTATCGACCGGGCGGGTCATGCTCTCGCGAAGGCGGAGCGCCTTGTCGTAGATACCCTGCTGGATTTCTTCAAGGAGAGTTGCCACATATTCGGCGATGCCTTCGAGGGGAGCCGAGTGCTTTTCGAGGGTGTCGCGGCGCATTACCTCAACGGTGCCTTCCTCGATGTCGCGCGCTCCGATGGCGAGGCGCACGGGCACACCCTTGAGCTCGTAGTCGGCAAACTTGAATCCAGGACGGCGGTTTTCGGCGTCGTCATACTTGACGCTGATGCCGAGCTCGCGCAGGCGGTTGATGATGGGGTCGACGTGGGCCGAGATGGCGGCGAGCTGGTCGGCATTCTTGTAGATGGGGATTATCACTACCTGGATGGGTGCGATGTGGGGAGGGAGCACAAGGCCGTTGTCGTCGGAGTGGGTCATGATGAGCGCGCCCATCAGTCGGGTGGATACACCCCATGATGTAGCCCATACGTATTCGGGCTTGTTCTCCTTGTTGACGAAGGTCACGTCGAATGCCTTTGCGAAGTTCTGGCCGAGGAAGTGGGAGGTTCCCGACTGGAGAGCCTTGCCGTCCTGCATCATTGCCTCGATGGTATAGGTGTTGATGGCTCCGGCGAAACGTTCGTTGGCGCTCTTCACACCCTTTACCACGGGCACGGCAAGGTATTTCTCGGCGAAATCGGCGTATACGTCGAGCATCTGTATGGCGCGTGCCTCGGCTTCTTCAGAAGTAGCGTGGGCGGTGTGTCCTTCCTGCCAGAGGAATTCCGCTGTACGGAGGAACATGCGTGTACGCATCTCCCAGCGCAATACGTTGCACCACTGGTTGCAGAGGATAGGCAGGTCGCGGTATGAGTTGATCCAGTTGCGGTATGTGTTCCAGATGATTGTTTCGGATGTGGGGCGGATGATGAGCTCCTCCTCAAGGCGTGCCTCGGGGTCAACCACCACACCAGAGCCGTCGGGGGCGTTCATGAGGCGGTGGTGGGTCACTACGGCACACTCTTTGGCGAATCCCTCTACATGCTCTGCCTCACGGGAGAGGAACGATTTGGGGATAAGCAGGGGGAAATATGCGTTGCGCACGTCGGTGGCCTTGAACATGTCGTCGAGATAGCGCTGCATCTTTTCCCAGATGGCGTAGCCGTAGGGTTTGATTACCATGCAGCCGCGCACGGCGCTCTGCTCGGCCAGATCGGCCTTGACTACCAGTTCGTTGTACCACTTTGAGTAGTCCTCACTGCGCTTTGTGAGATTTTTCAGTTCTTTTGCCATTGCAATATATGTATTTATTTCCTTTTCAATAGAGTATTGACAACTGCAAATTTACGAAAAAATGTGGTAACAGATAGGATTCCCGTGTAACTTATCGTATCTGCCGGACCTTTATCCGGGAGATGTAATGGTATACATGCATAAAGCACGACAATCCGGAAATTGCCGTGCTTTGATGAGTTTACTTATGTAAGAGAGGGGTATTATTTGCGGGCGATGGTATCGCTTACGGTGAGGTGGACGCGACCCTTGGCACGACGACGTGCGAGGACCTTGCGACCGTTGGGAGTGGACATACGTTCACGGAAACCGTGCTTGTTTACTCTCTTGCGGTTGGAGGGCTGGAATGTTCTCTTCATTGCAGTATAATGTTTTGTTGTTATTAATCAAGGTGTCACGGCATGCGCATAATGCAGGCTGTGGTAAATCGCGTGCAAAATTACGCAAAACATTTATAATTTGCAAATGTTGCGTTAAATTCCGTACGCTAAAATTTTTTCAGGCTTGTTGTATGCTGTCAATCAGGTCGATGTCGGCATAATCAGCTTGCCTGAGGAGATGGTAAATTGGCGTGCTCCGGCGAGTGCATGCTCAAGGCAATCGGGCTCGGGGAGGTATAGCCTGGGCTTCAGGGCGGCGGGGAAGCGTGCGAAATATCCGTCGGACGATACGTACCACCGGCAGCTTACCGCTCCAAACAGGCGCGGGATGTCGCGGTACATGTCGGCGAGGCGCGAGCGGGCCGGCACCACTATGCCTGTGCGGCCGTCGGAGAGCTCTACCACTCCTACGAAACGCGGTTTTCGGCATGCTTCGGGCGTAGCCTCAAGTCTGACGGTGATGTGGCGCCGGTGGGTGCGGTTGATTTCCTGCATCATGGCGCGGAACGCGGGTCCGTGGGGAGCCTCGCGCGGTCCGTAGAGGTCGATCCAGTAGTGAATCATCTCGTGGATTATCACATCGTCGAGAGCGTCGGGGCTGAGGTCGAAGGCGCTGCTGATGCTTATCGTGCGGCGGTGTTCTGTGCCTGAGCGGCTGCGCAACGTGCGGTGGGAGAAACTGCCGGCGCGTGTGGCGGCAGAACTTACGCGCAGCTGTATGCGCGGCAGCCGGCCTCCGAATATCAGCTCATTGAACCTGTTGAACCGGTCGCACAGTATCGGCTGGGTCACTGTCATTCGTCGTCGGAATCGAAGTCGAAGTCAAAGTCCCAGCCGTCGTCCATGGCTTCCTCCTTGAATCGCGACAGCTCACGGCCTTCGCGCTTGGTGGGTCGGCCGAGGCCTTTGCGGCGGTCGATGAATCCGCTTATCTTCACTACCTCGAGCAGGTCGAGTTCCGACTGTGGAGTGATGTTTTCAAGATAGTCGGGCACGAGCCGGGCGCCGAGGCGGTTGGCAGTGAGCGCTTTCACGCGGAACGAGTAGGTGACCGGCGGCTTGCGCACGCTTATCACGTCGCCCTCCTTCACTACCCTCGACGGCTTTACGGCAACGCCACCCATCAGCACACGGCCTTTCTTGCAGGCGTCGGTGGCGATGGTGCGGGTCTTGAAGATGCGCGTAGCCCACATCCATTTGTCAATCCGTTCTTCAGTCAGTGCCATTGTTGTCTGTGTTTTTTGACGGAGCCGTCCCCTTGGCCGGGGCCTGTCCGTTGTTGTTGAAGTTACACATGGCAAACTGGATGCCGCTGAGGCAGAATGCCTTGATGGCATCGCACGCTACCTCGATGCGCTGTGGCAGCTCCTCGCGCTGTGCGGGGGTGAAGCGGCCGAGCACATAGTCAATCTGGCATCCGCGCGGGAAGTCGTTGCCTATGCCGAAGCGTAGCCGCGGATAGGCTGCCGAACCGAGCATCTGGGCGATATTTTTCAGGCCGTTGTGGCCCGCGTCGGAGCCCGACGGCTTCAGGCGTATCGCTCCGAAGGGGAGGGCGATGTCGTCGACGAGCACCAGTATATGGTTGTTGTCGATTCCTTCCTTCTCTTTCCAGTAGCGCACGGCATTGCCCGAGAGATTCATGTATGTCGACGGCTTTACGAGCGTCAGCAGTTTGTTTTTCAGACGCATGTGAGCCACGTCGCCATAGCGGTCGGTGGTAAAAGAAATATTGGATGCCTCGGCAAAGGCATCCAATATCATAAATCCTATGTTGTGGCGGGTTCCACGGTATTCGTCGCCGATGTTGCCCAGCCCTACAATCAGGTATTTCATTGGCAGTAACCGGATGATTATGCCTTGGCAGCGGCACCACGTGCGGCACGTGTGAGCTGTACGGCGCAGACAACGGCGTTCTTGGCGTTGACGAGCTCGAGGCCTTCGAAGTGGAGTTCGCCTACCTGGAGGGTCTTGCCGAGGCCGAGGTTGTCGATGTTGATTACCACGCGTTCGGGTATCTGAGTGTAGGGAGCCTTCACTTTGAGCTTCTTCATAGAGAGCTGGAGCTTACCACCGGCTTTCACACCTTCGGCGTGGCCTTCGAGCTTCACGGGTACTTCCACTACTACGGGCTTGTTTTCGTTAACCTCGAGGAGGTCGATGTGGAGCACGGTGTCCTTTACAGGGTGGAACTGTACTTCGCGGAGCACAGCGTTGCGCTTCTCACCGTTTACTTCGAGCTCGATAGCGAATACGTCGGGAGTATAGAGGAGCTTGCGCACGTCGTCGTTCTTTACTACGATGTCGGTAGTGATGATGCCTTTACCGTTGCCGATCTCCACGAGCTTCTCACCGGGCTTGAGGGCTGCGGTGTAGGGGAGGGTAACGATTTCGCCGCCATTGAGGACAGCGGGGATGAGGCCCTCGGCGCGGAGGGTCTTGGCAGCCTTCTTACCGAGGTCGGTACGGGGCTGTGCTGCAAGATTGTAAGTCTTCATTTTGTTGGAATAAAAATTTGTGTTACTCAAAATTAGAGCTTTCTAATTTCCCATCACACGGGGATGCTAAAAAGCGGTGCAAAGGTAGTGATTTCGGGCGAATTATCAAAATGCAGACGCGAAATTCTGTAGAATTCCGCATGACGATTGTCTAATGGATTGTCTGTGAGGCTATCGCCGCTGTATCCGATAGCTTGACGGCGGTATGTCAATCGGTGCTCCGTGGCGTATTATCACCGGAAATCCCAACAGCCCGGCCTCGGTGTCGAGGCTGAGGGTGTCGCCGGTGTGTATGCGGCGGAATAGATTGTTTTTCAGGGATATGGCTTTGATCTTGCCTGAGTCGACAAACCGCACGTCGATGTAATACACCTTGTAGGGCTCGCCACGGCCATACACGCGGCGCGATATGCGCTTCGTGCGGTGGCGGGTCTCGGAGTAGCGACGCTCCACCACCACTGTCTCCTTGTGGAGAGTGGTGCTGTCGGCAAATGCGTAGTTGCATATATATAATGTGGCCATCACCACTCCCGTAGCCGTGACGGTATGGCATGCGAGGTTAAACCACATCGAATCGCTCTGCGTCAGCCGGCGCCAGAGTCTCCACATGCGGCTACCCGACAGCAGGGCGATTATAAGTGACCCTCCGAGCGGTATCCAGGCATTGACCACAGTCTCGCCGTAGATGCCCATCGACGCCCCGTAGGCAACCATTGTGAGGAGAATTATAAGGCCAATCAGAATATAGCGCCCGATAGAACGCATTTTCGTTTTGCACATGACGGTAGTTATTTATAACTTTGTTTACAAATTTAAAACTTTTTTTGAGATGAAAAAGACAGCAATTAAATTTTTATTATCGTTCATGTGTGTGGCCACTGCGGTGCCTGCATCCGCTCAGTTCAATTTAAAGAAGGCTATCGGCGGCGCTACCAAGGCCGTACAAGCTGCTACACTTACTGATGCACAGATGGCTGAGTATGTAAAGGAATCGGTCGACTGGATGGACAAGAACAATCCTGTGACTCCCGACGACAATCCCTATACCATCCGTCTGAAGAAGCTCACCGAGGGTATCACCGAGGCCGACGGCATACCTCTGAACTTCAAGGTATACGACGTAATCGATGTCAACGCTTTCGCATGCCCCGACGGCAGTGTGCGTGTGTTCTCCTCGCTGATGGACATTATGAGCGACGACGAGCTGCTCGGCATCATCGGCCATGAGATAGGCCATGTGATGAAGCACCACTCGAAGAACGCGTTCCGCACCCAGCTCCTTACCGATGCTCTCAAGGATGGTATAGCCTCGACCGGCGGCAAGGCAGCTGCCCTTACCGAATCGCAGCTCGGCACTCTCGGCTCGGGTCTTATCAACGCCAAGTTCTCGCAGAAGCAGGAGAATGAGGCCGACAACTGCGGATACGATTTCCTCGTGTCGAAGGGCAAGAATCCCTGGGGCATGGTGATGGCTTTCGAGAAATTCCTGAAGATGGAGGGAGAGAGTGGCGCCAGCTCGTCGTACATAACCAAAATGTTCTCGTCGCATCCCGAGACCCAGGCCCGCATCGACAAGATGACAAAGCGTTGTCAGGCCGACGGCTTCCAGCGTCCCGCAGCCGAGGAGACAAAGTAATCGCATCGGCTGTTGCGATAGACAAATACCATAATAATAGAGCCACCCGACCGGGGTGGCTCTATTATTATGGCCGATTGGGACTTGTAGTCGGGATTGTGCCTTAGCAGGGAGGGCGTCAGTCGTGGACAGGACGCACGGTGAGGCCGTAGCTGTTGTTTGAACCGGTGCACGATGCAGTAGCCGGAACCAGCGTGTTCCTGTTGATGTCTTCTGCCTTGTAATGACTTTGATAACTGGTCTGTAACGCGCCGTTGTAGTAGTATTCAAATCGGTTGTCAATAAGATATACCATAGTCTGGTCGCCGTTGAATGAGGATGAACTCAGATATGTAATCATACGGAATGCAGGATATGTCTGATCTTTCAGAGAATACTTGTCGGTGAAATCATTGGCTCGTGAGGCTGTGTATTTGGTCATGGTACCGAATATGTTATACCTCAGGCTCATGTCGCGCATGCCGGTGGCCGGAAAGTGGATTGTCCCTCCAGGATATGTTACTGTCC
>NZ_JAIDKI010000044.1 GCF_029051885.1 Muribaculum sp. | reverse complement strand
ATATATAAAAATGGAAGTAGAAGGCAAAATCATATTAGCCCTCCCGGAGCAGTCGGGCGTTTCGCGTGCCGGCAATAACTGGAAAAAGCGTGAGTATGTGCTTGAAACGCACGAAACATATCCCAAGAAAGTGTTTTTCGTACTGTTTGGCGACCGTGCCGATCAGTATCCTCTTAATATCGGCGACGAAATCCGTCTGAGTTTTGATATCAATAGCCGAGAATACAACGGCCGTTGGTTTACCTCTATTGACGGATGGAAGGTTGAGCCTGTTGCCGCTCCTGTAGCTCCAGGTATGCCGGCTCCGGCAGCTCCTGTATATGGCGCACCGGCAGCACCCGTAGCTCCAATGCCCGATCTTAGCCCGGAACCCAACGACGACCTCCCCTTCTAAAAGCAGCAGGTAACGTCATAAAAAACAACGGAGAGCGTAGAGGTATTCATCCTCATGCTCTCCGTTTTATTTTTGTGTGAAATAATGTAGGCTGCGCCGGTATATTACGCTGGTAAAAATGAATACCCGACAATAAAATACCCGCAGAGTGCACTTGTTGCTGTGCGTTTCTGCGGGCTATATCTCATTGGTCCGGATTATTATGCCTCTTTGCTGCTTGCGTCATTGTTGCCGTTGCCCTTGGATGGACGGCGGCGATGCTTATAGCGACGGTTGCGGACTTTTTTCTGTACGTCAGGTCCATTGTTATCGACCGCATTTGCCTGGCCAGATACGGCTGTTTGCTCTTTGGATATTTCGCCGGTTGTGTCGGGCGTCGGTGTATTGTTTCTGTCGCCTTTGACTTTTGGTCTGCGGTTATGTGGCGTATTGCGTTTATTCTGGCGGCGGTCTCCGCTGTTGCGGTCGCTTCGTCCGGTGTCGGCTCCGGTAGTGAGGTCTTCAAGAGGAATCTTGATTTTGAGGGTAGACTCTACTCGGGAGAATGCCCGCCTGTCGCGGGGTGAAACGATTGTTACCGCCATTCCCTCGGCGTTGGCGCGGCCTGTACGACCTATGCGGTGCACATAGTCCTCTGGTTCGCGCGGTACATCGTAGTTGACAACCATGGATATGTCGTCAATGTCGATTCCGCGGGCCAGAAGGTCAGTGGCCACCAGCACATCCAGGCGTTCGGCTCTGAAATCATGGATAGTGTCGTCGCGCTCTTTTTGTCCGAGGTCGGAGTGAATCTCTGCGGCTTTTATGCCTGATCTGCGCAGAGAGCGGGCCAAGTCGCGTACGCCGAGTTTGGATGATGCGAATACTATTACTTTTGAGCCATGGCGCTCTTTGAGCAGGCGCCGGAGTATGCTCTCTTTTTGGTTGTCGCCACACATTACAGCCGACTGTACTATTTTCTCTACGGGTCGGGAGGGGGCGATTTTTACTTCCGCAGGATTGCGCAGTATATCTTTGGCGAGCTTTCGAATACGTGGCGGCATTGTGGCCGAAAACAGAAGAGTCTGTCGCTCTGATGGCAGTTGGGTGGCTATGCGCATGATATCGTCATAGAATCCCATGTCGAGCATCCTGTCGGCTTCATCAAGTATGAAGTATTTTACCTGGCTCAGGTCGATTCCTCCCATCTGCAACAAGGCCTGGAGGCGTCCCGGAGTGGCTATTACCACATCGGTGCCTTCTTTCATTGCCCGTTGCTGGCGAGCGAATGTGGCTCCGTCGGTGCCGCCATAGATTGCGAGCGATGATATGGGCAGATAGTATGAAAATCCATCCATCTGTTGCTCGATTTGCTGGGCAAGTTCTCTGGTCGGAGCCATGACGATACAGTTTACTCCTGTGGCCGGTGCCGGGAGGTCGGCGAGAAGGTCGATGACCGGCAGCAGGTAAGCCGCTGTCTTGCCGGTGCCGGTCTGTGCTATGGCTATAAGGTCGTGTCCTTGCAGTACAAGCGGGATAGCCTGTTCCTGTATTGGGGTGCACTCGTCGAAGTGCATCGCATAAATTGCGTCGAGTATATCGTCGCTTAAATCTAAATCTTCAAAATGCATGTGCAAAGTTACAAAGTATGCCTCGATTATACAATGAATCGTTTGGTAAAACCGGTGTTGTATTTATGTATGCAATTATCAAGGTCTCTCAAAACCTGTATCATATGAATTTAAACAGTTTCTAATATAGATTAGAATTTCTTTGCCTTTTTTGTTTCAACCCAACAGCCGTCAAAGTCGTTTCTCTATCGGAAAGTGAATATTATGAGCTTGTTTAATAATAAATGTTGCCGCCAGGGTCGTATAGCTTGAGACGATTTTCGACATGTGACGAAGGAGTGT
>NZ_JAIDKI010000043.1 GCF_029051885.1 Muribaculum sp. | reverse complement strand
CGTCACATGGCGAAAATCGTCTCAAGCTATACGACCCGGGCGGCAACATTTATTATTAAACAAGCTCTAAAAAAATCTATGCCCCGGCAAAATTGCCGAGGCATAGATTGCAAAAAGATAATACTCTATAAATCAGCGCACGACAGCAACCTTCCGGCCGCCCATAAGATATATGCCGGCAGGGAGTCGCTCAAGATCCGCGCAGCCATAGCCAACCCTTATACCTGTAAGCGTAAAGATATCGGCATCTTCCTTAATATCAGCCGATATATCAGATATTCCGCTCGACGATATTACCACCTCATTGGATGCTCCTGACTCACCGCGGTTATAACGCACACCGACGAAATATGCATGACTGCCGCCGGACTGAATATCTGTATAACCGGGAGTTTCGACCGATGCAAGCAACTTGCCGTCGCGATATACATTATATCCCTCTACGACAGCCGAAGCAGCCTCATAAGTGATGTCATCGACAAAGAGTGCATAACAGTTGACCGATATGACATGTATGGCGAAATACTGTGTGCCTTCGGGCAATTCAAATGTATACAGTGTCCACCCTGCACGATTGGCGGTACGGCGCCCTACTACTGTATCGAAATCAGACAAAGAACTGCCTCCGGCGGAAGCGAGCACCTCGAATGTCTCCGGCGAGCCATAAGGGTCAAGACTCTGGGCGTAGAATGATATTGTCTGAGCATCACCCGACAGCATCGGTGAAATCAGCCAGTCATCATTGCGCACATCTCCGACATTGGCAGGCTCTTCCGGGTCGGCTCCGAAACAAGCGAGGAACTGCTTGCCGGAGTGTGGCATGAATTCCTCCTCATCGCCGTCAAGTCCGGTAGCAAGCGAAGGATTAAACACGATAAACGCATGAGGCTCCATCTTGCCGGGCCACTCTACATCGTATATTCCGAATGTACGGAATCCGTCGGCATCTACTGTTGTCCAGTCGCCAATACCCGCTGTAGCCCATGGCTCGCAATGCTCGAACGACTCTGTGACAGTGCCTCCGGTAATATTGTCCGGAGTACTCCATGACAGAACTACATCGCTACCGCTGAGTGTAGCCGAAAGATCGGTCACAGCAGCAAGCCCCTCGGCATCAGTAATCTCAATCTCGACTTCGGGTGTCGCATCATTGTCGGCCACCTCATCGGCTTCAGAAGCGACTGAGGCTACAACTATGAGCTTATCGCCATCGGCCAGATTGGGTGTATAGTCAATGATATATGTGCGTTCCTCTCCGGAATCAAATGTGCCTTTTATCTCCGAAATGTCAGTACCGTTGACTGTCACTATCAGTGTAAACGACGCATTGTCGGCACTTCCGTTGTTGGCTACAGTAACCGGAATTGATACCGGGCGCCCACGGCGTCCTCGTACGGGAGCAGTCATCTTCACTCCGAAGTCATTTCCGGGCATATCGGCTACAAGGATGTTGTCGATAGCGACCGTAGCATTTTCTTCACCTGCAAATCCTTTGAAACGTATGCTGATATAATCAAGGGCTGAGGCACCATCCAGTGGAATCTGCATCTTGCGCCATCCGGGTTCACCCTCAAGTTCTGAATAATTCACAGTAGCGAGATGTCTGATTTCCTTACCGGCACATGACATATACACCCCCAACCCGTTAGGTGTGGCGGGATATGCATAGTACCAGAATGTAAGCACCGGATTTTCCGCACCCCGGGCCGAAATCTTCGCTGAGGCTATCCAGGATTCTTCTCCCGCTCCACCTGACCGCCAGGAATTAGCTCCCAGATCGCCATCCTGCGACATGAGTGTGGTGGCTCGGAATGAATAAAGACTGTTGGGAGACTCAAGAAACCAGTGCTGGACAGGAGTGCCTTCCGCAAACGAATCGGCAAACGGCAATTCCACAGACGGGCCGAGAAGCATTACACTCGAACGGTTCTTTGCACTCTCTCCTTTGGAATTGGACGCAGTAATGCGATATATTACAGACGATGGCCCGGGTGTCTGCTCAACAAAGGGTATCTCGTAGGAAAGTTCCTTAATGCCTGACTCAACAATATCATTTGAAGAGGTATATACGGAATATGTTACATCCTCAGGGTTGACATATCCGCCATTTGCCCCTACAGTGGCCACTGACTCCCAACGCAAGGTAGCTGACCCATCTCCATTGTCGAGCAGCTCTATTCCACTGACCGGAGCGGGCAGGTCAGTGCCGACATAGCATCTTACCGAAGCCTGCGCACCCACAAGTTCTCCGGCATAAGCCACAATTGTATAGGTGTTGAATCCCTCTACAGGCTCCTTGTCATCTACTGAATAAGAAGCCCCTGGAGTTGGAGTGTCGACTGTAGCGACAATACGGTCGCCCGACTTCACTACAATGCGGCTTATCGAAGCAAGCTCGTCGCCGCCTACCGTCACCGACGGAGCGACAAACGTAATTCGGGCCTCGGAAGCAGCGTTGCTGCCGGGAGTGGCAACAATATCTCCACACATACCCGGAGCCGAAAGCATCGCGCCTTCATCGACACCGACATTTTTCAGCGAAAGAGAGTAGAAGCCGCTGGAGGCTGTGCAATGGAAAGCTATTTTGTAATCACCATCGCGCGACGCCCGTATAGTGGCCTCCGTACGTGTCCACTCCTCGTTGTCAAGCTCTGTAAGCGGCATAATGACATCGTTATATTCTGTCGGATTGCCATCGGCACTTCCCCACAACACTGTCAGAGCCTGGGGCATATAGGCCTCCTCTACGCTCGTCATGAAGCTGACCGTGTAAGTACGGTCGGCCTTAAGATGAATAGGAGGGGTGACAAGCCAGTCGTCATTGTCGGCATAATAGCTGTTGGAACACTTTGCATATCCCTGCGACATCCATAACCAAGTCGACCAGTCTTTATTGACATCTATTACCTCAAACATGGAAAATCCATCACGGGTGTCAAACGTCTCAAGCCAAGGCACTTCCAAAGCATTGCCTGCGATTAGCGAACCCGACCGGCCCGGCTGGCTCTGTTTGCCGGATGACGAGGCATATACATTATAATAGTATGTGGCCAACGGAGCGTCAGGCACTTTTTCAGTAAATTCGGTAGCAGCAATCCCCTCAGCGACAGTCACCTCGCCGGGGTAGCGTACTACGGTATAGGTAATAGCATCAGCGTCGACATATCCACCGTGCGAGCCTATCCGCCCCGGAGCAGCCCATTTAAGATTAAAGATGCCGTCGGCCACTGTAAGCACTACATCGGACGGAGCCTCCGGATTGTCATTTCCCACGTAGACAGCAGTTTTGGCTTCCTGTCCGACACCCTCGGCATTGGCTGTAACTACCGATATATTGGCCATACCCTCCACGAGAGTAATATCAAGCGAAATGCTCTCACCAGGCTTGCCGACACCTTTAGAGTGCTCTTTGCCATTGACCGAGATAGTATAGTCTACATTACCATCTAGAAGATCGCCCCCGACAGTCTTTTCAGGAAGAGTGAACGACAGATGCCCCGAAAGCTCGCCGTCGGCAAACTCTGCGGTAAGACCGACAACACGTGCAGGTGCGCCTGATGCAGCTGCATCGTTGACGACACGGAGCGACACAACATATTCGTTGTTGGGAAAATCCACCAGTTTCTGATAAGACTTTCCTGCCACATCTATGCAATAGAGTGATGTCGCGCCGTCATCGGCTTTGGCAGCCCAGTAAAGTAACCCTGTATCTTCATCAAAAGCCGCGCTCTGAGGCTCTGACGCCACACTTACACCGGTATCCACAGCCGTCTGGGCAAAACCGAAACCATATTGGGTGTTCCAGAAACTGCATGTGCCCCTGCTGTCAATCCAATACACCACCCCATCCTTGCTCACAGCTATCGCCACTGCCGGAAAGCCTGTATATATGGTTGTGACCGGAGTAGTCTGCATTGTGGCGAAGTCAAGAGTCGAAATCTTAGATCCTTCGTCAAAAATACCATATACAAGACCATCCTTCTGATTGTAAGCGATATCCCAGGGCACAGATGTATCGTCGTAGAAAAAATTTCCGTCGACATTGCGCCAGTCGTCAGCATAATCATCGGCATACCAATTGCCCATGCCATAAGACTCCCAGTTTATCCAGTAGTGTCTGCCGTCGAAATATGTGCCGCCACCGTTTACATTCATCGAAGTCTTATGCTTCAGTAGTCGGAATTCAAAATTCTCGGCATCAGTCTGAAAAGAATACACACCGTAGTTGTCGCGCGGATTGTCCCACGTTGCGGAAGATAGAATATTTCCCCACAACTCAGCCGCATCGGCCAGTGCTGGAGATACGAGCATCATCGTTGCAAAAGCCCATTGAGCAGTCGTCTTTGTCATACGTGGTGTTTTTATGAAAAATGATTGGTAAAAATATATATATTCGCAAATATATCGATAAAAATTCAATTTTTACTTATTTTTCAGAAAATAACCTTATATATTCTTAATAGACAGATAAGCAATATACCATCCACCATATCTATTGACGTTACATAACCTATAGAATAGAAGTCTAACTGCAAATACCTGTTCACTGCTAAATGGATATAATCAATACAATTAATGATATTCTCTGGAGCTATCTGCTGATAGCAGTCCTGCTTGGAGCAGGATTGTATTTTACAATACGCCTTAAAGGTGTGCAGTTTCGCCTCTCAGGAGAAATGGTGAGGCTCCTTTTGAACTCCGGCGCAAACCGACAAAATCCAAAGGGAGCTGCTATCGGCCACCGGCGCATCAGTTCATTCCAGGCATTCGCCGTATCACTGGCAAGCCGCGTAGGCACAGGCAACATAGCCGGAGTGGGCATAGCCATAGCCGTAGGAGGCCCGGGAGCAGTGTTCTGGATGTGGGTTGTGGCATTGTTGAGCTCAGCCAACGCCTTTGTTGAGTCAACCCTTGCCCAGCTGTTCAAGGAAAAAGGGAAAAACTCCTTCTGCGGCGGCCCTGCATATTACATACAGAAAGGCACAGGCAAACGGTGGTGGGCCACGACATTTGCAATATTGATTACAGTCACTTTTGCATTTGCATTCAGTTCAGTACAAAGCAACACAATCGCAATCGCACTACACAGCAGTTTCGGATGGAGCCGTATGTGGACAGGCATTGTGCTTACAGCCCTCACACTTCTGGTAATATGCGGAGGCATACAGCGTATAGCCCGCATCAATGAGATAGTAGTCCCGGCAATGGCCCTGCTTTACATAGCTCTCGCGCTATATGTGATAGTAGTGCGCATCGATTATTTTCCGCATGTGATGAAACTGATATTTGAAAATGCATTCGGTATCAACCAGGCTGTAGGAGGCTCACTTGGTATGGCAATGATAATGGGAGTGAAACGCGGACTGTTCAGCAATGAAGCGGGTGAAGGCTCGACCCCCAACGCCGCTGCCACCGCTACTGTAAGCCATCCGGTAAAGCAAGGGCTTATACAGACTCTCGGCGTGTATGTCGACACCCTGATTGTGTGCACGGCCACAGCCTTCATAATACTTTGCAGCGGTATGTTTGAAAGCGGTCTTACAGGTATCGAGCTTACCCAGGCCGCCCTTTCCGAAGAGGTGGGAATAGCCGCTACCGTATTTGTTTCGGTTGCCATAATGCTTTTCGGCTTCACAAGTATAATCGCCAATTATTATTACGGAGAGAATAATCTCGATTTCATACACCGTAGCCGGCGTTGTCGCTACATACTGCGCTTTTCAAGCGCGGCATTGGTGATGGTAGGCTCCGTGATATCGCTTGACATAGTGTGGACGCTGGCCGACATAACCATGGGACTAATGACACTGTGCAACATAGCCGCCATACTCGTGCTCGGACGTTATGCGCGCTTATGTCTCGATGACTATATCAGTCAGCGCCGACAGGGGAAAGACCCCGTATATCATAAAGAGACTATTGGCGAGATTGCCGACCAAACCGAATGCTGGTAGCCACAGCCTGCCAATGATGTCACAGCGAATCGTATGAAGGGGAGAAGGTGTCGCCCCGCAACGGGTCGCCGGAGGAAATGCCGCTTGAAAGCCATCGTACGCGCTGCGACGAACGTCCGTGATTGAAACTCTCGGGCTGTTCATAGCCATAAGCCTTGCGCTGTAGATAATCATCACCGATTTTAGAAGCCGCATTGACGGCATTCTCGACATCACCCTCCTCGATGGAGGAAAACATCTTGTTGTCAAGATTTCCCCACACTCCCGCATAATAATCGGCCTGTAACTCAAGGCGCACACTGATTTTATTAGCCTCACTCTCAGGAAGGCGTGACATAGCCGAATGGGCCTCATCGAGAGTACCGAGCAGATACTGCACATGATGCCCCACTTCATGGGCTATCACATAAGCATAGGCGAAATCACCGCTTGCTCCTATTGATTGCTCCATCTGCTTGAAGAAATCAAGGTCGATATACACAGTCTGGTCAGCCGAACAATAGAAAGGGCCTACCTGCGATGTCGCATTGCCACATCCCGACTGTACCGAACCTGAGTACAGCACCATCTTGGGGCATACATATTCGCCCCACCCCTGACGGCGGAATTCCTGAGTCCATACATCTTCAGTGCCGGCAAGCACCTTCGAAGCCAGCTCGGCAAGACGCTGGTCTTCGGCATCGGGAGTATACTCCTGGCTTGCGTAAGAGTATGACCCCTGCCCTTGGTTTATTACATTGGAAACCACATCACCTATGCCGCCACCACGCATAAGTGTGATTATGGCAACTATGATAGCACCCACTATACCACCCCCGATTCCGAGGGTACGTCCTGTAGAGCGTCCGCGCCTATCGCTGATATTGCTGCTCTGCCGTCGTCCGTCAAGTCTCATAATGTATGATTATACCTTTCTTGTTTAAACTGAATATCATACCGGTTTGTTTTATTATTACACTAATAATTTTTTTAATCATGGCATACAAGATTGAACAAGTGGAAGGCATAGGCGAATCTTATGCCGCCAGACTAAGGGAAGCGGGCATCAGCACTACGGAAGATTTGCTCGCCAGATGTGCCACCCGAAGCGGCCGTGAGAAAGTGGCCGAGGCAACAGGTATCAGCGGCAAACTGATACTTAAATGGACCAACCACGCCGATCTGTTCCGCATAAAAGGAGTGGCAGGCCAGTTTGCCGAACTGCTTGAAGCCGCAGGTGTCGACACTGTAAAGGAACTGCGCCATCGTGTCGCCGAAAATCTTGGGCCCAAACTCGTGGCTATCAACGATGAAAAGAATCTGTGCAACCGTGTGCCCTCTGTAGCCGAAATACAACGTATGATTGACCAGGCAAAAGAACTTGAGCCGATTGTAAGCTACTGACACGCTGACACAACCGGTTATAAGCAATTAGATATTAGCCGTGTATCGGGACATTAACCGGTACACGGCTTTATGCTGTAACTACGTCGGTTTACAGAAAAATTAGTACCTTTGCAGAGTAATTACGATATAATAATGAATAAGGATAGGCTTGATGCACTACGCAGCCGCATAGACGGCATACGTCCCGTGAAAGTATTGTTTGTATGCCTCGGCAATATATGCCGTTCGCCTGCCGGCGAAGGCGTGTTGCGTGCTATTGTTGAAGAAAACGGAGCCGAAAATGACTGGATGATTGACTCTGCCGGCACCTACGGCGGACATGCCGGGCAGCTCCCCGACCACCGCATGCGCATACACGCTCGCCGTCGCGGATATGAACTCACACACCGTGCCCGTCGTTTCTCCACGGCCGACTTCGACGATTTCGATATTATCGTGGCTATGGACAGTTCAAACGAACGCAATCTGCGCGATATGGCACGCACAACCGAAGACCTTGAAAAAATCATCCCTATGATTTCGTTTGTTGGTATGGCTACACGCTACGATCATGTTCCCGACCCTTACTATGAGGGCTCCGAGGGCTTCGAGCTTGTGCTTGACCTGCTTGAGGACGGTTGCCGCAATATGTTCAGGCTGCTTGATCCGTCGGTGCAGGGACAACACTGACTCGAATGCCATACATCTCCTCACCATATATCACATACAAAATCTTTTGCTTACCAATAATTCTGAATGACCGACAGTCAGGAACAAAAATCCATATCCGATTTATCGACACGCCCTATCGGGCGTCTGCTCTGGGAATACAGTATGCCCGCAATCGTGGGCATGGTGGTTATGTCGCTGTACAATGTAATCGACCGGATATTCATAGGCCGTGGTGTGGGTGCGGAAGCAATTGCCGGACTCGCCATCACTTTTCCGGTAATGAACATAAGCGCAGCAATAGGCGTGCTCATCGGGGCCGGTGCTGCGGCAAGGGTGTCAATAATGCTTGGACAGCGCGACAGGCGCGGTGCTGAGGAGGTGTTGGGCAACTCTACGGTCCTAATCCTTGTCAACGCGATTGTATACCTTACGCTTTTTGCCATATTTCTGGATGATATATTGAGACTGTTCGGAGCATCGGATGTCACACTCCCCTATGCTCACGACTTCATGGCATACCTACTTCCGGGAATGCTGGTAATGAACGTCATGTATTCGCTCAACAATGTGATGAGGGCTACCGGATATCCGAAACAGGCGATGATAACCATGTTTATAGGCGCGGGATGCAATGTTGTGCTCGCTCCTATATTCATATTTGTGCTCGACATGGGCATAAAGGGAGCAGCAATAGCCACCGACATATCCATGACTGTTGGGATGGTATTCGTGCTGGCCCACTTTTTCAATAAAAAATCGACAGTGCATTTCAGGCACGGCATATACCGCCTGAAATGGCGCATCATCATAGGCATCATAGGCATCGGCGCCGCACCAAGTATCATCAACGCCGCATCGTGTGCAATAAACATACTGATAAACCGCACACTGGTAGAGCTTGGAGGTGACCTTGCCGTAGGGGCCGCAGGCATATTCTCGACATTCACATCGCTGCTGTGTATGGTAGTCGTGGGACTGTGTCAGGGCGTACAGCCGATTCTCGGCTACAACTATGGTGCAGGACATATCGACCGAATGAAACGCGCGTTCTGGATGTCGGTAACTATTGCCACAGCTGTAACCACTGTGGGATGCTTCCTGGGACTCGCCACCCCCGAGTGGATTGCACTGGCATTTACCGACAATCCCGAGCTTATCGCAGTCACAGTCAACGGCCTTGAGATTTCAATGCTCGCATTCTGGGCAGTAGGGTTTCAGATAGTATCCACCACATTGTTCCAGTCTATCGGAATGGCGGGCAAGTCGATATTTCTCAGTCTCATAAGGCAAGTGATATTCCTGATACCGCTGTTGGTAACTCTCCCCAAAGCCATGGGTCTTAACGGGGTGTGGGCTTCGTTTCCCACATCCGATGCATTCGCTACGGTAGTGACCCTCGCAATGGTGATATGGCAACTGCGACGCATGCACCGCCGGCATGCGCTCCAACCCAAAGGATAAACAAAGATTGTGTGTCAGACGTTTTTATTGTCGATGCAGGCATTCCCGTCTACTACTTTTCCGCCTGTATCATATCACTCTAAAAACGTATCTATATGAACACTACCGACAAAAAAATGGCCGACGCACAGGCCGCTGCCGCTGTAAGTATGGCTGAGGCCCGCGAAAGCGCATGCGAAGCAAAGACCGCAGTAACAGAAGCCGCATCGGCAGCAAAAGAATCTGCCGCGGATAAACTCGGCAACATCAAGGACGCCGCCGCTGATAAACTTGGCGATATCAAGGACGCCGCCGCTGACAAACTTGATGATGTCAAGGAAAAGGGATCCGACATCCTTGACAAAGTAAAGGGATTTGCCGCCGACATTCTGCACAAGGGTGCCGCAGGAGCAGAAAATCTGGCAGATAAACTCGACAACTGACATAGCTTCGATGTAACAATCCTTTTCGTTTTGTAAATAAAAATGCACATGATGCGCGCTTTTGGATGGCTCATCATGTGCATTTTCAGTAAGTAAGCTGCCGGCATTTACAATTGTAAAATTCCTAAAAGACAGCTGTTAAAACATGCTATAATATTATCCTGCTAATCTTCGCTATAGTGGCGAAGCACACGTCGGTATGAGTTGAATATCTTCGACTTAGATACAAAGCCTATGTATCTGCCATCTTCAACGACAGGCAGATTCCATGCCGACGTGCGGTCGAATGTCTTCATTACGCTCTCCATTGTGTCGCCAACCTGTATCGTAGCCGGTGGAGTAGTCATAAACTTGCTGACATACATCTTCTTATACAAATCCGGACGGAACATGATATTGCGTATATCGTCGAGCAACACGATACCCATCAGCCTTCCCTCGCCATCAAGCACCGGGAAAAGATTGCGCGATGACTGCGATATCACATCGACCATCTGCTTGAGATTCATCTCCGGGCTTACCGGTTTGAAGTCATTTTCAATTACGTTGTTGACTTTAAGCAGACGGAGTACCGACTTATCCTTATGGTGGGTAAGGAGTTCCCCACGCTTGGCCAGACGTATGGCATATATACTATATGGTTCGAAAATCTTGATTGTACCGTAGGATATTGTGCTGACAATGAGCAATGGCAAGAAAAGGTCATACCCACCCGTAAGCTCCGCGGTAAGGAATATAGCCATAAGGGGAGCATGCATCACTCCCGACATCACACCGGCCATGCCCATCAGTGCGAAGTTTTTTACCGAAAGGTCAAACCCAAGTCCTATATTATTTAAGAAGTAGGCAAAGAAAAATCCGGTCATGCATCCCATGTAGAGCGACGGAGCGAATGTGCCGCCTACTCCGCCGGCACCGTTGGTCGACGAAGTGGCAAACGCTTTGGCCAGACAAAGGCCGGCAATATAGAGGCCTATGATCCACACTACATTTCGGTCGGCATAGAATATAGAGCCGTCGGCCACAGATGCCGTATCGCCGTTGATCATGGATGTAATCACATCGTATCCCTCACCATATAGCGGGGGGAAGATGAAGATAAGCACCGCAAGAATACTGCCTCCGATGGCCGCACGCATCCATGGATTCTTGATTTTTCCATAGAATCCCTCCATCATGGCCATAACACGGATGAAGTATAGCGAAGCAAATCCACATACTATACCAAGAAGTATGGCAAACGGTATGCGCACTGTAAGGAAGTTCTCACTCTGGGTAAAAAAGAACTGCACGTCGTAGCCGGTAAATATATATGCCACCGAGGCTGCCGACACCGACGAGATAAGCAGCGGCATTACCGAAACTGTAGTAAGGTCAAGCATCAGCACCTCCAGGGTAAAGAGTGCGCCCGACAGAGGCGCCTTGAAGATACCTGCCACACCTGCGGCCGCACCACACCCTACCAGAATCATCAGAAGGCGAGGCGACAGCCTGAACATCTGTCCGAGTGTAGAGCCTATGGCCGAGCCGGTATATACAATCGGTCCCTCCGATCCTACCGAACCGCCGAAGCCTATAGTAATCGACGCAGCCACAACCGATGTATAACAGTTGTGGGGCTTCAGACGGCTTTTATTCTGCGATATGGCAAAAAGCACTTTGGTGACACCATGGGATATGTCGTCGCGCACCACATACCTCACGTAGCAGCTTACTATCAGAATGCCGATAAGAGGATATACGAGATACAGGTAGTTGCCTCCGGTAATATCAATGTTAAGCAGAAGCGATGACGATATATAATGTATAAGCCACTTGAAAGCCAAAGCGGCAAATCCGCACACAATACCCACTATCAGCGCAAGAAAAAGCACGAAATTTTTTTCCTTTATATGCTTCTCGCGCCACATGAGCATACGGTAAAACCATGCGTTGCCTGTGGTCGATATGTTATGTAATACTGGATTCATCTGTAGTTACAATTATATTTACTGTATATATATCATACACCTTTCCCGGTGATAACCGTGCGTATGGTATATATCATTATTTTAAAGTCAGTGGAAAACGATATGTTCTCGAGGTACATCAGATCATAGCGCAGACGCTGCAACATAGCGTCGATATCGCCGGCATAGCCATATTTTACCATACCGAGCGATGTCAGACCCGGACGCACCTGCTGGAGCAATGTATAATATGGCGCACGCTCCATGATTTTCTCTACATAATATGCACGTTCAGGTCGCGGCCCCACAAGCGACATGTCTCCGCGCACTACATTCCAGAACTGAGGCAGCTCGTCGATGCGGTATTTCCGTATGAAGTGTCCAATCCGGGTCACACGTCGGTCGTCGGGAGCACTAAGTTCGGGTCCGTCGGTCTCGGCATCGACCCTCATCGACCGGAGTTTGTATATCGTAAATGGTTTCTTGTTTTTTCCTATACGCTCCTGCGAGAATATGGCAGGTCCGGGCGAGTCGCGACGTATTGCCAGTCCAAACGCCAGAATTACCGGAGCCGAGACCAAC
>NZ_JAIDKI010000042.1 GCF_029051885.1 Muribaculum sp. | reverse complement strand
TGAGCCGACCGTTTCGACAGTATGACACATCGCACGTCAGGCGTTGCTGCGGATAGGCCGCGCAACGCCTGACGTTATAAGTAAGTCGTAAAAATTATTACTTATATAGACTATCAGATATGTATTACAAAAGTCTCAAGCCATATCATCACCATACCGGCGATATAGCCAAGGAAAGCCATCCATGTGATACGCTTCATATACCACATAAACGGGATTTTCTCAATGCCCATGGCCACAACTCCGGCTGCCGACCCGATAATGAGCATCGAGCCTCCGACGCCGGCGCAGAAAGTAAGCAGGTGCCAGAACAGCCCATCCTCGACAAACGCCATCATATACGACGGGTCGGCCGACGCCTGAATCATGGCTTCAGTAGCTACGGGATACATGTTCATGCATGCGGCCACAAGGGGTACATTGTCGACAATCGACGACAGCACACCGATAATGCCGTTGATGATGTAGGGCTGATGTATCGCCTCATTGAGCCATGTGGCCAGAGCGGTGAGTATCTTTGCCTCCTGAAGCGCGGCCACAGCCATAAGGATGCCGAGGAAAAATAGGATTGTAGGCATGTCAATCGACTTCAGAGCGCCGGAAATACGGCCTTCAATCTTGCCGTCGAGATTGTAATGACGCACCACAAGTTCGGTTATGAGCCACAACACACTGAGCGAAATCAGGATTCCCATATACGGGGGCAGCCCTGTCATCGCCTTGAACATCGGCACAAAAAGCAGACCTCCTACACCACATATAAGGATGAGTATCGAGAGATTGTGATGCTCCTTGGAGATTTCGTAGCCCACACGCTGGTCCTGAGCGTTAAGAGCCTCGACGGGTGCAGGCTGTATCTGGCGCGAAGCAAGGAACACGGGAATTACGACTGATACGATACACGGCACCAGAAGATTTACGATAAGGTCGACCGAGCTTACATAATTCTTCATCCAGAGCATGATTGTCGTGATGTCTCCGATAGGCGACCATGCTCCGCCACTGTTTGCCGCTATCACGATAACGCAGGCAAATAGCCAGCGCTCTTTCTGGTCGCGCAGCATACGGCGCAACATCATCACCATGATGATAGTAGTGGTCATATTATCGAGGATACTCGACATGAAGAAAGCGACGAGAGCAAGCACCCACATAAGCCCGCGCTTGTTTTCAGCCCGAATATGCTTGACTATTATATGAAAGCCTCCATAACGGTCGATCAATTCAACGATAGTCATGGCTCCAATAAGAAACACGACAATCTCACAGGTGTCTCCAAGGGCAACGACAAGGTCGTGGGATGTGGCCGGGTCATGAGTGGCAAGTGCATATATCGCCCACAGGACTCCACACATAAGGAGCGCGAATGTCGCCTTGTTGATGTGAATCACATGCTCGAAAGCAATAAGCAGGTAGCCTATCACAAAGACTACTAACATAAGTGTTACCATACCAAAATACTGATTAATATTGTCTGCAAATAATCGCCCTCCCCGCTACAAGCCGCCATAATTCGGGAGTAAAAAAGGAAATGGGCAAAGCAAGTGCAAAAGTAGCGATAAAATTCATTAATTTTGCAAAAAATTTTCGCATAAGAAACAGATGTCAAGAAAACGCAAGGAGCTCCCGGTACTGGAGCATATAGAGATAGCCGATGTCGCCGCCGAAGGCAATGCCCTCGCCCGTGTCGACGGACTGGTTGTATTCGTGCCGTTTGCCGCACCCGGCGATATTGCCGACATAAAGTTGCTGAAAAAGCGCAAAAGCTATGCCGACGGCCGTATAGAGCGCCTGATTACTCCCGGAGAAATCCGTGTGGCGCCTCGCTGCGACCATTTTACAATATGCGGAGGGTGCCGCTGGCAACATCTCCCCTACTCCTTTCAGCTGCAATGCAAGCAGCGCCAGGTAGAGGATGCCATACAGCGCATAGCCAAAGTTGAAGCTCCGGAAATCAACCCGATTCTCGGCTCTTCCGAAATATGGGAGTACCGCAATAAAATGGAGTACACATTCTCCAACAAAAAATGGCTGACACGCCAGCAACTCGAATCGGGCGAAGAGTTCACCGACCGTGACGGTGCCGGATTCCACATTCCCGGCGCATTTGACAAGGTACTCGACATCGAGTGCTGCCACCTGCAGGACAATCTGGGCAACCGTCTGCGCAACTTTATCCGCGATTTCGGCCGCTCCAACGGATATACATTCTACGACCTGCGTCAGCAGCAGGGCCTGCTTCGCAACCTGATGGTGCGCATCGCATCGACAGGCGAGGTGATGGCTCTGATGCAGTTTGGCGAAGATGACCACGAGAAAATCGACACCCTGCTAAGTGCGGTAGCATCCGAATTCCCCGAAATCACATCGCTGCTCTATGTCATCAACACCAAGGTCAACGACACCATCGGCGACCAAACCGTAGTGACATTCGCAGGCCGTGATTATATCGAAGAAGAGATGGAGGGACTGAGATTCCGCATCGGGCCGAAATCGTTCTATCAGACCAACTCGCGCCAGGCTTACGAGCTCTACAAAGTAGCCAGAAATTTTGCCGGGCTGTCGGGCAATGAACTCGTCTACGACCTCTATACCGGCACAGGCACCATAGCCAATTTCGTGGCAAAAGACTCCCGAAAGGTAATAGGCATCGAATATGTGGCCGAAGCCATCGAGGACGCAAAGGTCAACTCGGCAGCCAACGGCATCGAGAATACCGAATTCTTCGCAGGCGACATGAAAGATGTGCTCACCGACGAATTTATCGAAATCCACGGACGTCCGGAGGTAATGATTGTAGACCCTCCACGTGCGGGCATGCATGAAGATGTGGTAGGAGTGATACTCAATGCCGAACCGGAACGCATAGTATACGTAAGCTGCAATCCGGCCACACAGGCGCGCGACCTCGCGATGCTCGACACCAAGTACCGCATCGAAGAAATACAGCCGGTAGACATGTTCCCGCATACCGCCCATGTAGAGAATGTAGTGAAACTGGTAAAGCGGAGCTGACCTGTCAATCTACTCGACAACATACACTACGCCCCTGCCAGGTGTCGATTACCGGGCAGGGGCGTAGTGTATGTTGTCGAGTTTCCTTACGGATATTAAGGAGGATTGCTTTCTTCACACCAGACGGCCGTCGACCACACGCAGATTGTCGACAGAGGCCATCACCGAGTTATAGTACCGCGTATTGCCGGTGACCTCCTTGCCTACAAAGTCGGGCATCGTCACCTCCTCATTTTCATCCGACAGTTCTACTTCAGCGACAACAAGCCCCTCGTAGTGACCGTGGAATTCGTCGACTTCCCATACGTGCCCGTCATGAGGCACCTTATAGCGCTCCTTGTCGATTACAGACCCTACCGCACAGCGTTCAAGCATACGCATGGCATCGTCGACAGGAATCTCATATTCCCACTCGTCACGCACGGAGCCGATATTGGCGCCCTTGACAGTAAGGTAGGCATTGTCGCCACACAGCCGCACTCTTATCGTGGCCCTTATATCAGCCGCGAGATATCCCTGCATAATACGCGTACTGCCGACAGCCATATGCCGGTAATCATGATTCTTTACCAAAAATTTGCGCTCTATTTCTACAGCCATAATCGATGCTTTTTAAGAATTTGAGTAAACCCTAAAGGCAAATATAGCTCATTTTTAGATAGGCGGGGCTACATTGTGGTATTTTTTTATTAAATTTGTGAATTGATTAGGCAGGTATGATTCTATTACCTGCATTTTTAACTATCAGACAGAATGGCATCCACCAACTCAGAACAACAATATACTACTCCACAACTTCCCGACGAGGCTACTGAAGCCAACGAACCGCAACTGCCATCAAACTACACCGGCGACGACATCAAGACACTCGACTGGCGCGAGCACATACGCCTGCGCCCGGGTATGTATATCGGCAGCCTTGGCGACGGCTCGCAAAGCGACGACGGCGTATACGTGCTGCTCAAAGAAGTGCTCGACAACGCAATCGACGAGTATATGATGGGATTCGGAAAGCATATTGAAGTCACAGTGACCGATACCACCATCAGCGTGAGAGACTTCGGGCGCGGCATCCCTCTTGACAAAATCGTAGATGTCAGCTCAAAGATGAATACCGGCGCGAAATATGACTCAAAGGCGTTTAAGAAGTCGGTAGGCCTCAACGGTGTAGGTATCAAGGCGGTAAATGCACTCTCGACCGACTTCTATATCCAGAGCTGGCGCGACGGCATGACCCACGCTGTCGACTACAAACGTGCGGAAATCGTAAGCGACAGCCAGGTAGAGGCTTCCGACCAGCCCAACGGCACACTGGTGCGCTTCACTCCCGATGCCACCATCTTCCGCGACTACCGCTACCATGAGGAGTATATCGTGCGTCTGATCAAGAACTATACTTTCCTCAACACCGGTCTGTCGATATTCCTCAACGGCAAGCGCTACTATTCGCGCAACGGACTGCTCGACCTGCTGAAAGAGAACATGACGCAGGACCCTCTTTATCCGATAATCCATCTGCGCAGCGATGACATCGAATGTGTGCTCACCCATACAAAGCAGTTTGGCGAAGAGTATTATTCATTTGTCAACGGCCAGCATACCACACAGGGCGGCTCGCACCTCACCGCCTTCCGCGAAGCGCTGTCACGCACAATCAAGGAGCATTTCGGAAAAAATTTCGAATACTCCGACATAAGAGGAGGTATCGTGGCCGCCATATCGGTAAAGATAGAAGAGCCGGTGTTTGACTCGCAGGCAAAAATCAAACTCACGTCGCGCGACATGGGCCCCAATGGTCCGAGCGTGGCAAAATTCATAGGCGATTTCGTAAAAAAGGAACTCGACAATTACCTGCACATCAATCTTGACACAGCCGACATACTCCTTAAGAAGATACAGCAGAACGAAAAGGAGCGCAAGGCAATGGCCGGTGTCACAAAGGCTGTGCGCGAGAAAGCGAAAAAAATAGCCCTGCACAACAAGAAACTGCTCGACTGCCGTGTAAACCTCAGCGATACCAAGTGCGACGAAGAGCGCAAAAACGCCTCGTCGATATTCATAACCGAGGGCGACTCGGCCGCCGGCTCAATAACAAAGATAAGGAATGTTGACACCCAGGCTGTATTCTCACTGCGAGGCAAGCCGCTCAACACCTATGGCATGCCGCTGGCCGATGTCTATAAAAACGACGAGTTCGCACTGCTGCGTGCGGCCCTCAACATCGAGGACAGCATCGACGACCTGCGCTACAACAATGTGATTATAGCCACGGATGCCGATGTCGACGGAATGCACATACGCCTGCTGCTGCTCACATACTTCCTGCAATTTTTCCCCGAACTGATCAAGAAAGGGCATGTATATGTATTGCAGACCCCGCTGTTCAGAGTAAGGAACAAGAATGTAAACCGCAGGCGCGGCGCAGCCAAAGGGAAGAAAAATTCCGCTGCCGACGAAACCTACTACTGCTACAGCGAGGAGGAGCGTGTAGCAGCTATCGCCCGACTCGGCAACAATGCCGAGATAACCCGATTCAAAGGACTCGGGGAGATTTCACCTGAGGAGTTCCGCGGATTTATCGGCCCCGACATGCGTCTCGACCTCGTGACACTGCGTAAGGAGGATGCCGTAGGCGAACTGCTTGAGTTCTATATGGGCAAAAACACCTCCGAACGACAGAATTTCATCATTGACAACCTTGTAGTAGAAGATGACTCCCAAATATCATGAGCGCATAGCTCTATATCCGGGCACATTCGACCCATTCACCATCGGCCACCTGTCGATAATCAACAGAGGTCTTGAATTATTTGACCGCATAATAGTGGCCGTGGGCATAAATGACTCCAAACGATGCTACCGTCCGACAGCCGAACGGGTGGAACACATAAGAGACGTGATGGCCGACGAACCGCGTGTAGAGGTGACGAGCTACGACGGACTTACTGTCGACGTAGCCGCCCGCCACGGAGCACATTTCATACTTCGCGGCGTGCGTACTGTTGCCGACTATGAGTACGAGCGCAACCTTGCTTACGCCAACCGGCGTATCTCGGGAATCGAGACAGTGTTGCTGTACACTCTGCCCGAGCTGCAATATGTAAGCTCGACCATGGTACGCGACCTCGACCGTTGCGGCTACGACATTAGCCAGTTTGTGCCAAAAGCTCCCGGTGGCGAACACTCCGGTACAGATATACATTAATATAATAGTGCAAGGTTCGTGACAATTATTGCAGAACCGCCACATGGCACATAGAACACAAACTTCACTAATTGCCGGACGCAAACTTATAACTATTGTCAATTTCCTGATGAGACACTTTTTGTTAAACATACTCTCTGCGGCAATGCTGGCAGCGACATTCATACCGTCGGCCGCACAGATGACATCACTGCCGGCCAACCGTAAACTCCAGATTGCGGAGGACCTTATCTCGCACTATTACGTGGAACCTGTCGACAGGGACACAATAGTCGACGAGGCCATACGCGCCATGCTCAAGACCCTCGACCCTCATTCAGCCTATTCAACCCCCGAAGAGACCAAAGAACTCAACGAGCCGCTCAACGGCAACTTCTCCGGAGTAGGCATATCATTCAATATGGCATCGGATACGCTTTATGTGATATCCACCATATCGGGGGGACCCTCCGAACGCGTGGGAATACTGCCAGGCGACAGAATAATCGAAGTCGACGACACGATTATCGCAGGTGTGAAAATGAAGAATTCCGACGTGATGCGCAGACTGCGCGGCCCTAAAGGCTCACGCGTCGATGTCAAGGTTATGCGCCAGAATGTGCCTGGACTGATTGACTTTTCTATCACCCGTGCCGATATACCCATATACAGTGTCGACGCAAGCTACATGGCCGACCCCACAACGGGATATATACGTATCTCGCGCTTTGCCGAGCAGACACCGAATGAATTCTTGGAAGCACTTGAAAAACTGAAAAAGGAGGGGATGAAAAATCTCAACAT
>NZ_JAIDKI010000041.1 GCF_029051885.1 Muribaculum sp. | reverse complement strand
TCGTTCATCGCAAACAAAAATACATCTGACATTCTCTCTCAAAATCTGTATCATATAAATTTAAACAGTTTCTTAGAAACTGTTTGAATTTATTTGAATGTCCAGGTAATTGTGCCCACCTGCTCGGCAGGGGCATCGAGGTCGACAGAGAAGCGCGAGGAGCGTGCGGCGGCGATACAGCTCTGGCGCACCTGTATGCTTGCAGCCGCGGGGCCTGTGCCTCCTACATATATAGGAGAGCCTACTACGTGGCCCTGGCGGTTGACGCTCACACGTATGACGATGCTTCCGGCGAGAGTGCTGCGTGTGGCTCCCCACGATTCGGGAGTACGGCCTTTGAGGCTGAATCCGGGGGTACCGGAAAGCACACCGCTGTCGGAATTGCCGTCGGGCGAACCGGGAGTTCCGGCCGCAGGCTTATTGTTCTGCTTGAAGCTGTTTTTTATGCCTGAGCTAATTTTTTTGCTCTGTTCCTCCTGCTCTTTCTGCCGTTTTATGCGCTCGCGCTCGGCAAGTTCTTCCTTAGTCGGCCCTTTCTTCTCGGGAGTCTCGGGCTTCTTTTCGACTTTCATGGGCGAGGGACGGTCGGAAGCCGTGGTTACAGGGGGGATGTCGGCTTTCTGTCCGGCATCGGATATATCGGTGCCCTCATATGCAGGCGCCTCGGCCGACTCCTGCGGCTGGGGCTCTGCCTGCTCCTGAGGTACAGGCTGCGGCATATCGCCAAACTTGACATATTCACCGCCAAACACTATCTCGCTTGAATCGACAGGTGGCCACTTGCGGTTGTCGAGCTCGTCGATGTTGATACGGAACTCGGAAAGCGCAATCCACAGCAGCAACAGAGCCAAGACAAGCAGAGTGCCGATGACAGCGATTGTACGGTCTTTATCACTTTGCTGCATGGCGGTGTCAGAGCTTTGTAGAGGGTTGCGGACTGGTGTAGGCAGCCTTGCGTGAATTGGTAGGACGGGTGGCAAGCACCATTTTCAGATTGTTGCGCGCACCGAGGTCAAGCACCTCGACAATTTTTCCGTAGGACACTTCCTCATCGGCATATATAGCTATGAATGCCTCGTCGGCAGGCACATTCTGTGAGGCAAGCTGGAGAAAGGGCACAAGCGCATTCGCCTCGATAGGCTGAGGCTCCTCGTCGCCAAACGACGCATAGAGTTTCTCGTCCTTGTCGATATATACCCGTGTGCCGGGCTTGAGAGCAGTCTGTACGGTGCTCTGCGGGAGGTTGACCTCCAGAGCTGTAGGGAATACAAACGTTGATGTTATCATGAAGAAGATGAGCAACAGGAAGATAACATCGGTCATCGATGCCATCGAGAACATTGCCATCATATCGTGCTGACGTTTCAGTGCCATAGGTATACGGGAGTGGGGAAAGAGCCGGGATTACACAAATAGAAACAGTAGGCCGCTATTATTCGGCGGGCTCGTTGAGGAGGTCCATAAACTCCATCGTCTTGCCTTCGAGCAGCTTCATCACTCCATTTATACGCGCTACAAGGGCATTGTAGGCAAACAGCGCCACGATACCTACAGCCAGGCCGGCCACTGTGGTGACAAGAGCCTCGTAAATACCTCCGGCGAGCACACTGATGTTGGCCGACGAGCCGGCGTTGGCCAGGGCAAAAAACGCCTCAACCATGCCGATAACCGTGCCGAGGAATCCGAGCATAGGCGCTCCGGCGGCAGTGGTGGCAAGCCATGTAAGTCCCTTTCCGAGATTCGCAATCTCGAGATTTCCGGTATTCTCGATTGCCACGAGCACATCGTTCATGGGGCGTCCGATGCGGCTTATTCCCTTAAGGATAAGACGTGCATAGGGTGTGCCGTTCTTCTTACACAGCAGTTTGGCGCTGTCTATCTCTCCGTCGTGGATATAATCCTTGATACGCTTCATGAAAGTAGCGTCCTCGCGGTCGGCACGGCGGATTACGATATAACGCTCGATAAATATATATATGCTGATTACCAGAAGTATGGCAAGCGGAATCATTATGAAGCCGCCCTTAAGGCAAAGATCCCACACCGACATGCTGGCGGTAACCGCCTCTGCCGGAGCGGTGGCTGTGGTTTCACTTATTATATTGACAGTGTCGGTGGCAGTATCCGGCACCTGGGCAAATATCATATTCAGTATTGACATTGCTGATGATATGTTAGTAAGTATTGAATCGCTTATTGTGATAATTGTATCGGCCAGAATGTCGACCACCCGAATCAATGACGAAAGTATACTTGTCATTATAATTATAATAATGTGAAGAGTTAAATATATATATATATATGTGATGTGTAATGATGTCAGGCGGAGACAGCAGTAGACGGCCGAGCTTATTGCAGGCAGGCCTTATACTGGCGTATGGCGGCTTCCAGTCCGAGATACAAAGCGTCGGATATTATGGCATGGCCTATCGACACCTCGTTGAGATAAGGGAGACGCTCGTGGAAAAACTTGAGATTCTCAAGATTGAGGTCGTGGCCGGCGTTGACACCCAGCCCGGCCTTGTGGGCAGCCATGCTGGCTTCGACATACGGTGCGACAGCAGCCTCAGGGTCGGAAGGATACATGTCGGCATAGGGCTTTGTGTACAGCTCCACACGGTCGGCCCCGGTAGCGGCTGCGGCCTTGATATTGGCAGGGTCGGTACCTACAAAAATCGAAGCTCTCACTCCGGCCTCGTGCAGGCGGTCGACTATGGATGTAAGCATCTCCATATGGGCGGCCACATCCCAGCCGGCGCTTGAGGTGATGGCGTCGGGAGCGTCGGGCACGAGAGTCACCTGCTCGGGACGTACCATCAGCACCAGACGCATGAAATCGTCGGAGGGATAGCCTTCGATATTGAACTCGGTCTTTACAAGCGGGCGCAATGCTATCACGTCGTCGTGGCGGATATGGCGTTCGTCGGGACGCGGATGCACTGTTATGCCATCGGCACCGAAACGCTCGCAGTCGACGGCCACACGCTCCACATCGGGAGTATTCTCCCCGCGCGCGTTGCGCAGAGTGGCTACCTTGTTGATATTTACGCTTAGATTAGTCATCCTTATTGTCGGTTGATGCGTTGTTAAAAGTAAAACGGGCTATTGGCCCGGGGCGGGAAAAGTCGGAAATTTTTATTAAATTTGTAGCCTTTTCGTGATGCATATATAGCATTGCCCATTTTAGCAACTGCAAAATTAATGAGAAATAAGTAAACAGCGAAACGTTTTGACAGCAAAAGATGCCATATCACCACAAATCGAGGCTCTGAACAGCGAAATGACCCTCGGCGAATCCATCGACCGACTCAGTATCGCAGTCGAACGCCGCGGCCCGCTGCCGATAGTCGATGGTGCCGGCCGATATGTCGGCATGGCCGATGCTTCGGCACTTGGTGCTCCGCGCGGCTCGCAGCTCGGCGATCTGGCCATAGGCATACGCCCGATGTCGGCCTCGTCGCCCGTGTCGCTGCTTCTTGAGCGCATGGCCGCCGGCGAGACTGTAGTAGCCATTGTCGACGACATGTCGCCCGACATGTATATCGGCGCCGCCGACAGCGAGTCGGCCATGCGTATGGCCGCATCCATGTTTCCTCAGCTCGATGACTACACTGAGCTTACCGTGGTATGTCCGTCGGGTGAATACAGCGCCTCGGCCATAGCCCATGCCGTGGAGGATGCCGACGCCCATCTGCTCAACCTCAATGTCGTAGCCGGCACACAACCCAATTCGCCCACAACGGTAATACTCCGTGTCAACCATTCGCGCGGAGAGTCGGTGGCGCGCTCGCTTGCCCGCTACGGATACGACACAATCGAAATGGCCGGAACGCCCGGACTCCTAAACGCCGATATGATAGAGCGCGTGAACTCCCTGCTCCACTATCTTGAAGTATAGGCTAGAGCTTGTTTAATAATAAATGTTGCCGCCAGGGTCGTATATATTGAGGCGATTTTCGACATGTGACGAAGGAGTG
>NZ_JAIDKI010000040.1 GCF_029051885.1 Muribaculum sp. | reverse complement strand
CGTCATGCATCTGCGTCCGCTTGTTTCGGTCACAATGCAACCGCATTGCTCCCTCACTGCGCGAACACATCTGCACGACGCTTGACCGCCCCAGCGTTAACAAATATTGGTGAACGGGGTCTAAGCCCGCATAAGACGCCAAAACTATTCTCTGACCTAAACCACACCTGCCTTTGGAATGTTTATGGATAAACACCAACAACTGTTTATTCACAAATTATGAGTACCAAGGACAATGTAAGGGAAATCTGGAGCGAATGTTTCGATGACACGCCACAATGGCTCGAGATGTTCTTCTCGGAAGTATACCGCGATGACGAAGCCGTAACATTGTGTCGCGACAAGCATACGGTGAGTGCGCTTATGCTTCAGCAATACTCGATGAACTTCCACGGCTGCAATATCCAGGCCGGCTATATATGTGGCGCCGCCACTCTCACACCATATCGCGGAGAAGGATGCATGACCGAACTAATGTCGCAGGCCCTACGCCAAAGCTACAAACGCGGCGATGTGGTCTGCTCGCTGATTCCTGCCAATGACGGACTATATCGGTTTTATGAGAATCTCGGCTTCTCGCCCGCATTCCATATAAATCTTGAGCGCTACTCGTCGGCTCACATCTTTACCTGCTCCGGACAATACACCGGCAGCGACGCATCGGCCGACGGCGGCGCATACACCCTGTTTCGGGATATGATGATACAACGCCCCTGCTGCATACAGCATTCCCGCGAGCAGTGGCAACAGATACTCAAGGACATCTCTATCGACGGTGGCAACGCCTACCTGCTGTCGGATACCGACGGAAATGGCGCTGCCATAGTATTTGCCCTACCGGTCGACAACTCCTCAGTGCGCATCACCGATATACTTGCACGAGACCCCGACGCCCGACTCGGCGCTTTATCTCTGGTCAGACAGACGTATGGCAATCTCCCGATTGAAGTGTATGGATATTTCGATGCGCCACAGGGAACGGACACTCCAAGAGGCAGCCTACGCATAATAAATGTATATATGCTCCTGCGTTCGCTCGCTGCAAGCTATCCTGAACTCAAAGTCAATATAAAGGTACACGACCCGATTCTCGGTCAGAACAGCCACATCTACACCATCGACCGTGGATTCGCAGTAATCAACGATGGATACATAGGCTCGCTTGACTACGATGTCGACATCGAGGTGCTCACATCAATGGTATTCGGCAACGATGTCACACGCCAGATTCTCGACTTCCCGGCCACCCGTCCGTTCATCTCCCTGATGCTCGACTGAGCCATCACCCCACAAACGAATTCTCCACATCAAAAAAACGTCGCAACCTATTGGCCGAGACGTTTTTTTTGATGTATTCAATGGTTATGGTCAGCGGATGCGGTCGTAGCTCTTAAGCAGCCGTTCGTCGGCACGCATGCGCCTGTTGGCCCATACGAAAAATATTGCTGCCACAACCGGCAGACCGATAGTCCAGCGCCATGCCACCGATTCGGATTCTACAACCTGATCAAGCGACAACACGGCTGCAACAGTAAGAGCAAGCGACACAAGCGACATGAATGTAGCAATCATGGCCACACGCTTCTGCGCTCTAAGATTATTGAATAGGAAAATGTCGATAAACGCCACCAGCGCAGTCGCGCAGTTAAGGATAAAAAGAGGGATGCAGTCAACCGAGTGCCAGCACACCGTCCCGTCGGTAACGCCTATGCATACAGTACCAAGAAATGCAAACAGCCCCATGGCTATTGCGCCAATAAGCAGAAACACGCTCTGCCAACGTTGTATTACCATAATATAAACAATCGTAGAAGTTAATATCTATTTTTTTTGTCTGAACAAAATTACTCAACTTTCGCAGAATATGCAACATTATGACAAATAGTTGCGACAGTTTAAGCATTTTGCAATCAAAAGCCGCCCGGACGGTATTCAACAAGCGTTTTTATGTCCTTAAACATAAAAAAATCAGGCCATTTTTATAGCTAAATGTCAGAATTAACTGTTATATTTGTATGTCACATGACAACAGAACTCACAACAGAAACAGAATTCAAGTTTATCAATCAAAAAAAGTTTTTGATATGGATATCAACAATATCATCACATCTCTCGAGGCAAAGCATCCGGGAGAAAAAGAGTATCTGCAGGCCGTGCGTGAAGTACTTCTTAGCGTAGCCGACGTATACAATCAGCATCCCGAGTTTGAGAAAGCAAAGATAATCGAACGAATGGTCGAGCCCGACCGCATTGTAACATTCCGCGTGACATGGATTGACGACAAAGGCGAAGTACAGACCAACATCGGCTATCGCGTACAATTCAACAACGCCATAGGCCCGTATAAAGGCGGTATCCGATTCCACGCTTCCGTCACCCTCTCCATCCTCAAATTCCTCGGATTTGAGCAAACATTCAAAAACGCCCTCACAACCCTGCCGATGGGTGGTGCAAAAGGTGGCTCCGACTTCTCGCCCCGCGGCAAGAGCGACCGTGAGATAATGCGTTTCTGCCAGGCATTCATGCTCGGACTCTGGAAGAATGTAGGCCCCGACCGCGACGTGCCTGCAGGCGATATTGGCGTAGGTGGCCGCGAGGTAGGATACATGTACGGCATGTACAAGAAACTCGTTGAGGAGCACAACGGCACATTCACCGGCAAAGGTCTTGATTTCGGAGGCTCGCGCATCCGTCCCGAGGCGACCGGATTCGGTGCTATTTATTTCGTCAACAATATGCTTGCCCTGCGCAACCAGACAATCGCCGGCAAGACCGTCGCCATATCCGGTTTCGGAAATGTAGCATGGGGCGCGGCTCTGAAAGCGAGCGAACTCGGCGCAAAGGTTGTCACTATCTCAGGTCCCGACGGCTACGTGTACGACCCTGCCGGTATCTCAGGCGAGAAGATCGAATATATGCTCGAGCTCCGCGCATCAGGCAACGACATCGTAGAGCCATATGTTGAACGCTTCCCCGAAGCCAAGTTCTTCCCCGGCCGCAAGCCATGGGAGCAGAAAGTAGATATCGCTCTGCCCTGCGCCACACAAAACGAGCTCGACGGCGACGATGCACGCATGCTTGTCGACAACGGCGTGGAAATGGTAGCTGAGGTCAGCAACATGGGCTGCACACCCGAGGCCATCGACCACTTCATCGATACCCACACTATCTATGCACCCGGCAAGGCTGTAAATGCCGGTGGTGTAGCTACCTCCGGACTCGAAATGAGCCAGAACGCCATGCATCTGCAATGGAGCGCCAAAGAAGTAGACGAAAAACTCCACTATATCATGGACAATATCCACGAGCAGTGTGTGAAATACGGCACACAGCCCGACGGCTACATCAACTACATGAAAGGCGCCAATATCGCCGGATTCATGAAGGTGGCCAACGCCATGATGGGACAAGGCATTATCTGACACTAATACGTCATCCGACCCACATACAAAGGGCTGTTTCCGGATTGGGAAACAGCCCTTATTTCATTAATGAAACTCATGTCTATCAGTCAAGAAACGATGAATAAATCGAATCGATACGTGCCTCTACCTCCTGGTTAAGATTAAAGCGCAGAGGGTCGGTCTCCAATCGCTGTGGCGCAGGAGCCGACTGGTTGTTATCAGGCTCGACAGACGGCGATACCTGTTGCTGAGGAATCTCGTTCTTTTTATTCTTGTTCCTATGTTTGTCGGAAGAGCGCCCGACATGGCCCGACGAATGATATGTGCTCGTATAATACCGCTCACTCATATTGCTTATTATTACGCCTTTGCTCCCCGAGGCATGTACAATCTTCCCGTCGCCTACATACATGCCCACATGCGACACGCGGTTCTTATCACGCCCGGTACTGAAAAACACCAGATCGCCAATCATCAGCGCCCCCTTGGATATCGACTTGCAGAACTGCTGTTGCTCACGCGACGAGCGCGGAATCTTTATACCGAGAGCCTTACGATAGACCTCCATTGTGAGTCCCGAGCAATCAGTACCGTTATAGTCGCTACCGCCATAGCGGTAAGGAGTCCCGAGCCATGTGAGAGCCTCATCTACAAGTTTCTTATCGTCGCCCTGCATTTTACGGGTATCCGGACGGCTGCGGTCAAGCCCTCCCACCGTAGTCGACGCTGATTCATTGCCACGCACGACTTTGCGCGAGGAGCGGCATCCGGCAAGCGACAATACTGCCGCAACGACAAATATATATGATATAAGGCGAATAGATTTCATGTGTGGATAAATAAAAAAGACACCTTCCTTTACACAAAATTAATTAATCCCGCACATTCACATGTAGTAACTTTCCCTAAAAAATGCAAATAGCGCCTCATTTTGCAAATTCTTGCTAATTTTGCAGAAGCTATGATTTATCCCGACACTTTTGAACACAAGATAGGCTTCGCCACCTTGCGCGAGTGGGTGGCTGAACGCTGCATATCGACACTCGGACAGCGTCATACCGAAGAGATGACATTCTCGTCCGACTACCGGACCGTACTCCATTGGCTCAGCTCTACATCCGAAATGCTGTCAATACTCAACAGCGACGAGGAATTCCCGTTGGGAAGCGTGCGCGACGTCAGCGACGTTCTCAACCGCGCCCGTGTGCCCGGCACATTCATCACAGCTCCCGAACTGCTCGACGTGCGCGGCTCGCTGGCTGTCATGTCAGACCTCGCGGTATTCTTCAACACACATCGCCACGAGAACGGACAATCCGATTATCCCCACCTCGATGAGACAGGAATAAAGATAGCATCATTTCCACTCACGGTAAAAGCGATTGACCGGATAATCGACCGATTCGGCAACATACGCGACAATGCGTCGCCCGAGTTGCGCGAGATACGCTCGCAGCTGTCATCGACATCGGGAGCCATAGCCTCCATGATGCGACGCGTCATGTCGCATGCAGTCGAGGCAGGATATATCGAAAGCGACGTGACGCCATCCATGCGCGACGGACGCCTTGTAATCCCCGTCCCTCCGATGTACAAACGAAGGATTTCAGGCATTGTCCACGACGAATCGGCCTCTGGAAAGACAGTATACATCGAGCCGGCCGAGATAGTCGAGGCCAACAACCGTGTGCGCGAGCTTCAGATGGAGGAACGCCGCGAAATAACCCGCATACTCACCGTGCTCACCGGCGAACTTCGCCCTGACATACCACAGATAATCGAGTCGCTCGACATTGTCGGCTATCTCGATTTCATACAGGCCAAGGCACGCCTGGCGCGTGATATCGACGCACACATGCCTGCGCTTACCGACGAGCCCGAGATGGAATGGTACCACGCCACCCATCCCGTGCTGCTCATGTCGCTGAGGCGACAGTCGAAAGAAATCGTGCCGCTCGATATAACCCTGACCAGGGATTCACGCATACTTATAATATCCGGACCTAACGCCGGAGGAAAATCCGTGTGTCTTAAGACTGTAGGCATTGTGCAGTACATGCTGCAATGCGGTCTGCTCCCGCCGGTCTACGAGAACTCCCACATGGGCATATTCGCCGACATATTCATCGACATAGGCGATGACCAGTCAATCGAAGACGACCTGTCGACCTACAGCTCACATCTACGCAATATGAAATATTTCCTCCAGCGCGGAGATTCATCGACACTCGTCCTGATTGATGAATTCGGAGGAGGAACCGAGCCGCAGATTGGCGGAGCCATCGCACAGGCCGTTCTGAGCCAGTTCAACGACCGGCACATGTGGGGCGTCATAACCACACATTACCAGAATCTCAAGCACTTCGCCGAAGATACCGACGGACTCGTCAACGGCTCCATGCTCTACGACCGCCATCTCATGCAGCCTATGTTCAGGCTATCAATCGGCAATCCCGGCAGCTCGTTTGCCATAGAAATCGCACGTAAAATAGGACTCCCCGAGTCGATAATCTCCGATGCCGAGAAAATCGTAGGTAGCGATTACATAAATCTCGACAAGTATCTTCTCGACATAGCCCGCGACAAGCGCTACTGGGAAAACAAGCGCATGGCCATTCGCCAGAAAGAGAAAAAAATAGAAAGCCGGCTCGCTCAATATGAGGAAGATGCCGAACAACTGCGGGAAAAACGCCGCGAAATCCTTGCCGAAGCCAAGGAAGAGGCCCGAAAGATACTCGACGGCAGCAATGCCGCCATCGAGCGCACCATACACGAGATAAAGCGCGCACAGGCCGAGAAAGAATCCACCCTCGAAGCACGCCGCAGGCTACGTGAGGAAAAAGAAGGACTGCTCCATACCGACGGCAAGGAGAACGCGCTGCTTAAAAAAGCGCCCAAACGACGCAAAGAAAGCGGAAAACAACGTCAGCCGGCAGAGAACGAACCCGTACGCGTTGACGACAACGTACGTCTCGACGGCCAGGGAACAGTAGGCAAAGTGCTTGCAATAAACGGAAAGAAAGCCACTGTGGCATTCGGAATGCTACAGACCGAAGTGCCGGTAAACCGTCTGCGACGCACCATAGCCCAGCCCTCCTCTGGCATGAAATCCGGAGCATCGCTCGTAGGCGCCACTTCCGACGCACAGCGCCAGCGCCAACTCGACTTCAAGCAGGAAATCGACGTACGCGGAATGCGTGTTGACGAAGCCGTACAGGCTGTCACATACTACATCGACGATGCCATACGCTTCAATGCCGAGCGCGTACGCATACTGCATGGCACAGGCACCGGAGCACTCCGACAGTACATACGTCAGTATCTCGACACCATCAACGGCGTACGCAGCTACCACGACGAGCATGTACAGTTTGGAGGCGCAGGCATAACTGTAGTCGAACTACGGTGACCCACACCGCCCGACACACCCAATGCAACCCACCTCCTCGGGATACTCATGCCACATCAACTCCTCAGATAATCCATGCACAATCGGGCATTTACAAAAATTTGGTAAAAGCTAAGGATTTAAGTATCTTTGCATCGCAATGGTCGACGAGAAGACACGAAATGCCGCGCACGCAGCGTTAACAGGCTACCTCTCAGCAAAAAAACTGCGACGCACACCGGAACGCTTTGCTATACTGGACAAAGTGTGCGAGATGTCATGCCATTTCGACATCGACGAGCTATATAGTGCTATTGAAGCCGACGGCTACCATGTAAGTCGCGCTACAATATACAACACTATCGACCTGCTCACAGATGCCGCAATAGTAAGATGCCATCGTTTCGGGTCAAATCCGGCGCAATATGAATTGACCGGAATATCCAACCACCTTCATCTCATCTGTACACAGTGCGGTAAAGTGAAGGAGGTGAAAGACCCGGAGCTTGCGGCGTTTGTTGACGGGAGACACTACTCTGCATTCCATGCGTCGTACTTCCGTCTGTATATCCATGGCACATGCGCGGCGTGTACACGCCGCAACCGAAGAAAGAAGAAACAATAACACTACAATAAACCAACACAGAATCAAAATGAAAGTTGACGTATTGCTCGGCCTCCAGTGGGGCGACGAAGGCAAAGGCAAGGTAGTTGACGTGCTCACTCCCGACTACGACGTGGTTGCCCGATTCCAGGGCGGACCAAACGCCGGACACACTCTTGAGTTCGAAGGCAAGAAATATGTGCTCCGGTCAATCCCGTCAGGTGTGTTCCAGCACGGCCAGACCAACATTATCGGCAATGGAGTAGTACTTGATCCGGTACTGTTCAGGGAGGAAGCCGAAGCGCTTGAAAAGAGCGGAACCGACCTCCACAAAGTGTTGAAACTCTCAAAAAAAATCCACCTCATACTCCCTACCCACCGCTTGCTTGACGCTGCCAACGAACGGGCTAAAGGTGGAGCTAAAATCGGAACTACAGGCAAAGGCATCGGTCCTACATACACCGACAAAGTAAGCCGCAACGGCCTGCGCCTTGGCGACATATTCCACAATTTCGACAAAAAATACGAAGCGGCACGCAACCGCCATGTTGCCATGTTGCGCTCAATGGGCGAAGAGCCTGAGTTCGCCGAACTGGAAGCCAAATGGCTCGATGCAATCAATTACCTGCGCACATTCGACATTATCGACAGCGAGCACTATATCAACCATTGCCTCAATGAAGGCAAGAGCGTGCTCTGCGAAGGTGCACAGGGAACAATGCTCGATGTCGACTTCGGAAGCTACCCGTTTGTCACTTCATCCAACACAATCTGCGCCGGAGCATGTGCCGGACTTGGTGTAGCTCCACGCAAAATCGGCGATGTCTACGGCATATTCAAGGCTTACTGCACCCGCGTAGGCGCCGGACCGTTCCCGACAGAACTGTTTGACGAGACCGGCAAACTCATCCGCGACCTCGGCCACGAATACGGTGCAGTCACCGGACGTGAGCGCCGCTGCGGATGGATTGACCTCGTAGCTCTTAAATACGCCATAATGGTCAACGGAGCCAACAAACTCATCATGATGAAGAGCGACGTGCTCGACGGATTTGACGAAATCAAGGCATGCGTAGCCTACGAAATCAACGGCGAACGCGTAGAGGAGTTCCCCTTCTCAATCGAAGAAGATGAAATCAAGCCCGTCTATGTGACTCTTCCCGGCTGGAAAACCGATATGACCAAGATGAGAAGCGAGGAGGAATTCCCCAAAGCCTTCAACGATTATATCGCATTCCTTGAAAAGGAACTCCAGACCCCGATTGTGATTGTATCAATCGGTCCCGACCGCGAGCAGACCATCATTCGTAAAAAATAAGTATCATGGCCAAGATAAAACCTTTCCGTGGAGTACGCCCTCCGCGTGAACTCGTGACAGAAGTTGCTTCACGGCCTTACGACGTACTCAACTCCGAAGAAGCCCGCGCTGAAGCCGGCGACAACGAAAAGTCGCTTTACCATATCATAAAGCCCGAAATCGACTTCGAACCGGGCACCGATGAGCACGATCCCAAGGTATACGACCGTGCAGTAGCCAACTTCAATGCATTCCAACAGAACGGATGGCTCATACAGGACCGTGAGGAGCACTACTACATATACGCCCAGACCATGAACGGTCGTACTCAGTATGGATTCGTAATCGCGGCCAACGTCGAGGACTACATGGAAGAGCGCATAAAGAAGCACGAGCTCACACGTCGCGATAAAGAAGAAGACCGCATGAAACATGTGCGCATCAACAATGCCAATATCGAGCCGGTATTCTTCGCATTTCCCGACAACGACGAGCTTGAGGCCATTATCCGCAGGGTCACTGCCGCCGAGCCCGAATATGACTTTACCGCTCCCGACGGTTTCGGCCACCACTTCTGGGTGATTGACGACCATGCCACTATCGACCGCATCACCGAGCTCTTTGCCGCCATCCCCGCACTGTACATAGCCGACGGACATCACCGCACGGCAGCAGCCGCTCTCGTCGGCAACGAGAAAGCCAAAAACAATCCCGACCACAAGGGCGACGAAGAATACAACTACTTCCTTGCAGTTGCATTCCCTGCGTCACACCTCAACATTATCGACTACAACCGCGTAGTACGTGACCTCAACGGACTTAGCCCCGAAGAGTTCCTTGTGGCCCTGGAAAAAGACTTCAGCGTAGAGAACAAGGGCACCGGTGAATACCGTCCGGCCGCACTGCACAACTTCTCCCTCTACCTCGAAGGCAGCTGGTATAGCCTTACTCCTCGCGAAGGAAGATACGACGATGCCGACCCTATCGGCGGACTCGACGTGACTATATCAAGCGACCTTATTTTGCGCGATATTCTCGGTATACATGACCTGCGTTCCGACAAGCGTATCGACTTCGTAGGCGGAATACGCGGCCTCGGCGAACTCAAACGCCGCGTAGACTCCGGCGAGATGAAAGTCGCCCTGGCTCTATACCCCGTATCCATGGAGCAGCTGATGAGAATCGCCGACACCGGCAACATCATGCCGCCCAAGACCACCTGGTTTGAGCCCAAACTACGCTCCGGCCTGGTGATACACAAACTTGACGACTAATGGAATACTCACTGCGCCATCACGGCATAGTGACCGGCATAAGCTCACGGACGCTATCGGTATCGATAGCGTCCGGAGCCGATTGCGCCGGATGTGCGGTCAAGTCAGTATGCCATCCGTCAGGCAAACCACAGGATGAGATTATTGTGAAAGCCGCCATTCCACGCTCGGAAAGAACGCGTAACTTCAACATTGGCGACAAGGTGGAAATATCCATATCCACTTCAAAGCGTATGAAAGCCATATTTTTGGCGCTTGCACTGCCTTGCCTGCTGTTGGTGTGCGGCACATTCACGGCCATATGGCTGGGGACATCACAGACTATGGCCGCCACCGCCGGAATTGCAGCAACCGCCATATATTATTTCATTTTGTATATCTGTCGTGACAGTTTTTTCTCCAATCCCCACTGGGTTGTATCCGGATGACAGATTTATCATACGAGCGCACATTCGCTCACATCCGCTATACATCCTCTCTACTCCCTGACTCTCTGATACCTTTTTTAATCAATATCCAAATATGTCCATAATCAGTGCAATTATTGTGCTTGGAGGAATCGGTTTGCTGAGTGCAGCCATCCTTTATGTTGTATCCAAGCGATTTTATGTCAAAGAAGACCCGCGCATTGCTTTGGTGGAAGAACTCCTCCCGGGAGCCAACTGTGGAAGTTGTGGCCGGTCAGGATGCCACGATTTCGCATGTGCATGCGCAACGGCCGCGTCTCTTGAC
>NZ_JAIDKI010000004.1 GCF_029051885.1 Muribaculum sp. | reverse complement strand
GCTCCCTCACTGCGCGAACACATCTGCACGACGCTTGACCGCCCCAGCGTTAACAAATATTGGGGAACGGGGTCTTAGAGGTCAGGAGCTGATGCATCCTTTTTTTGTGCCTGGCGTTAGCCCCCATGCATGCTCCGGCGGTGGATGTTTTGCATCATAGAAACATTCTAATAATTGTTGTGTTTATATAAAAAAACAGTAAGTATGTGGTAAATACGTTAAATTTCCGTATTTTCGCATAATTTTGAATTACTATAGCCAATATGAATAATATTAAAGTAAAGATAATCAACCGCTCGAGCCATGAGCTCCCCGCGTACGAAACCCCCTCATCTGCCGGTATGGACGTGCGCGCATCTCTGAAAGAGCCGGTTACACTGATGCCTATGCAGAGAGCTCTCATACCTACCGGCCTCTACATACAGCTCCCCCAGGGCTACGAATGCCAGATAAGGCCGCGCTCGGGGCTTGCTCTCAAGAAGGGCATATCGCTCGTCAACACTCCCGGCACTGTCGACGCCGACTACAGGGGCGAAATCGGTGTCATACTGATCAACCTCAGCGACGAGCCGTTTGTGGTCAACGACGGAGAACGCATATGCCAGATGGTGATTAAGGAATATACACGTGTCGACTGGGAGCCCGTCGAACGCCTCGACGAAACTGTGCGCGGCGACGGCGGATTCGGACATACCGGCCTCAATTAAACAAGCTCTGATAAACAAGCTCTTAAAAAATGCACGTAGCCCTACGTAAACATACAGCCCGATTCTTCGCCCTGATTGCCATGATGGCCGTCATGGCCACGGCCCTGTCGGCAAAAAAGCCCGACCATGCAAAGCCCTCCGAGGCCGATTGCCGCAAAGCCGACTATATATACATGGAGGCGATGAGGCAGCAGGCGCTCGGAAATGACGACGCTTCCTTTTATCTGATGCAGCGTGCTCATGAGCTAAATCCCGACGACGATGCCATAGCCTATTTCTTCGGCTACACCCTGATGGGGATTGCCGGACAGGACTCCGTCAGGTTCGAATCCGGACACCGATTGATGAAGAATTATTTCGACCGCAATCCCGCCGACTTCTACACGTCGTATACCTACGGTTTCGTCAACGAACGTATCGGAAATATTGATGAGTCGCTGCGGGTGTGGAATAAGCTCGACTCACTATATCCGGCCAAGACCGAGGTGGCGCTGCACCTCGCCAATGCCCTCTTCTTAACTCACGATTCTGCTGCCGTAAGCCGCACTATCGACGTATACAACCGCATCGAGCGCGCAAAAGGCAAGAGCATACCGCTATCTTCGCGCAAGATACAGAGCTACCTCTCCACTCAGGACACTGTCTCGGCTATAGCCGAGGTGCACTCTCTGATTGAGGCTTCGCCGGGAAGTATCGAAAACAATGTATTTGCCGGTGATGTCTTTGCACTTTTCTCCGAAAACGATTCGGCGCTCGCCTACTACAACCGTGCATGCGAGCTCGACCCGACTTCAGGACTCGCCTACTATTCGCGTGCCAATTTCTATAAAAACGCCGGCGACAGCGTGGCCTACGACCGCGAGGTGTTCCATGCCCTCAAGATGGAGAGCCTCGACCTCGATACGAAGCTCGAGATAATGACAGGCTACGTACGCGAACTATACTCCAATCCCGCTCAGCAGCCGCGCATCCAGGAGCTGTTTGCCTCGCTCCTCGAGCAGCATCCCCACGAGGTCAGTGTCCACGACCTCTACTATGCGTATCTTCTCGCCATATCCGATTATGCAGGTGCCGCCGAGCAGGTGGGATATGCCCTTGACATTGACCCCTCCGACGAGCGGAAGTGGGGTGCCCTTGTGAGCCTTTACCTCCAGACCGACGAGTTCGACAAGGCGGTCGATGCGGCGACAAGGGCTCTCGGCTATCATCCCCAAAGCGCCAACCTTACTTTCATGCGCGGAATAAGCCACGGACAGGCCAAGCAGTACGACAAGGCTATTCCCGACTTCGAGCATTCCATAGAGCTGGCCGACTCGGGCGATGTGAAGTTCGTTTCCGAAGTACTCAGTTCCGAAGGCGACATGTACTCTGCCGCCGGCGACAAGGCTCAGGCTGAGGAACATTATCGCCAGGCGATAGCTGTAGATCCCGACAATCTGCTCGCGCTCAACAACTACGCCTACCTGCTCGCCGTCGAGGGACGCGACCTCGACAAGGCCGAGCGCATGAGCAGCCGCACAATACAGGAGCGTCCCGACGATATCAATTCGCTCGACACATACGCCTGGATTCTATTCCGCCAGAAGAAATATACCGAAGCGCTCGCATATATACAGAAAGCCCTCGACCTTGCCAAGGAACCTGCCGATGAGTTGTATTCCCACGCCGGCGACATATATTTCTGGAACGGCGACCACCAGAAGGCTGTCGAGCTATGGCAGCAGGCCCTCTTGCTCGCTCCCGACAACGAGTTGCTGAAGCGCAAGGTCGCGCATAAGACTTTCTTCTTCGAGTAGTCACGCCCGGCATCGTCTGTTCCGAGCCACGGCAAAAACATCTACCGCATCACATATGAATCGATTATCATCATACATTCCGGCCGCAGCGGCCATACTGCTTTGTGCGGCCATATTTACCGGATGCCGTTCCTCAAGGAGCACACGCTCTTCGGCCGCTTATCCGTCAACCTCCGCTGAGCAGGCGCCGGTTGAGGTGTCGCCTCTGAAATCAGTCACCGACAATTACCGCGACTGGACCGATGTAAGCGTGCCCGTCACTCTGCGACTTGTGTCGCCTAAAAATATGTCAGTCAGCGCGCGTGCCCGCATGGTGCGCGGACGCTGTATCGACCTGAGCTTCCGTATGCTCGGATTCGAGGTGGCGCGCATATGGCTTACTCCCGACTCGGTGGTGGCGGCTTCGCGTCCCAAGAAGGTATATCTTGCTGAGAGCCTGTCGAAACTGACTTCCGGCCTGCCGCTCAACCTCGACAACCTGCAGGACATGCTCATGGGACGCCCCTTCATGCCCGGAGGCTCTACATTGACTCTTGCCGACTCGGCCGCAATGCGCCTCGACACCTCTTCAGGCTCGGTAAGGCTCCTCCCGCGCCGTCAGCATCCGATGGCCGACTACGGTTACGTGCTCGACCTCCCCTCGGTAGTCACGGCTCTGGCTGTTGTGGCCGGTGACCATGATATTTCCTTTACCGCATCATACTCCGGCCCCGAGCCGCTTACACCTGCCGGAAATGTAATGGACAATGTGGCTGTCGACATCGACACCCCCCGGGGTGAATATGCCGCCGAAGTGGCATGGAAGTGGGGGAGCGCCCGTTGGAACGACATGATTACTGTCGACCCGCCCGCCACCGCCGGACTGCGGCGCGTCACCTCTGCTCAGCTTATGAAGATTATCAAGGAAATGTGACCCCACGGATAGTAGTAGACTTCCCAACCTGACTCAATATGCGACGTTTTGCCATTCTCCTTATCACAGCCCTTATTATCGCAATCTCTGCATCCGATGCCGGAGGCGCAAAGCGTCGCCAGCGGCAGCAGTCGAGGGCGATAGGCACTGTAAAGAAAGAGCAGAACGACACTCGCCGCGCCATCCGGCAGACAGCCGAGCAGATTGAGGCCAACAGGCGCAGCACAGTGCGTTCGCTCAACAGGCTCGACGCCCTTAGCTCCGACATCGACATTCGCAACCGGTCGATAGCCCGCATCTCATCGCAGATCGACAGCATCGACCGTACCATCGTAGTGCTCAACGACTCTGTGGCGGCGCTCGAAGGGCGTCTCTGCACGATGCGCGAGAGCTATGCCCGCATGGTGCGACGGATTCACGACCATCAGCGCGGCTCTGCCTCGGCGCTTGCATTCATATTCTCGGCCGAGACAGTCACACAGGGCTACCGCCGCATGCGTTATCTCAAGGAGGTGTCGGCATGGCGCGAAAGGCGCAGCCGCGAGCTGTCAGCACAGGTCGATACTCTGCGCAGCCGCAAGGAGCATCTCGCGGCAGTGAAAGCTCAGCGGGCATCGTCGCTTGCCGAGCTTGACCGCGAGCGCAGTCAGCTGAAGGCATCGCAGGAGGAAACGGCACAGATTGTAGAGCAACTCAAGAAGGAAAGCACCTCTCTGCGGCGTGTACTTAAGGACAAGGAAGCTAAGGCGCGTGCCCTGGATGCCGAGCTCGACAGGCTTATCGCCGAGGAGCAGCGACGCCAGGAGGAACAGCGCCGCAAGGAGGAGGAAGCCAGGCGACGTCAGCTCGCAGCCGAGAAGCAGCGCCAGGAGAAAGCCACGGCAGGTCGCCCGTCGGAGTCGACTACACCCAAAACCTCCTCCGACACCAGGAAATCCACCCCTGCTCCTGACACAAAACAGCGCACATATGCTACCGCCGACGAGACACGCTCGCTGTCAGGCTCGTTTGAGAGCAACAAGGGGCGCCTGCTCTTCCCCGTGAGCGGACGCTACCGCATAGTACGCCCGTTCGGTCGCCAGCAGCATCCTGAGTTGCCTCATGTCGTGACCGACAATGCGGGCATCGATATCGAGACATCGCCCGGAGCATCTGCCCGCGCCGTATTCGCCGGAAAAGTGTCGGCGATATTCCGCCAGCCGGGCTACAACACCATTGTGATGGTGCGCCATGGCCGCTACCTGACGGTATATGCCGGCCTGACCGACATTACGGTGCGCAACGGCCAGGAGCTGACGCAGGGACAGGCCATCGGAAAGATTTTTGCCGACCCCGACGACGATGACCGTGCGCTGCTCCATTTTGAGCTCCGCCGCGAGAAAGAGAAGCTCAACCCCTCGCTCTGGGTAAAATAATATGTCGCCTGTCACCGTTTATCTGTAGCGGGACTCTCTGAAGTCCTGCCCCATAAGGTGATGGCATCAACCGCAACAGACAGTCAGGAAAACAGTTATCGCAGCATCCTGCGAGGTATGTCGGTATTTGGCAGTGTCCAGGTGCTTCAGATTGTCATAAACGTAGTGCGCGGTAAGTTTGTGGCCCTGCTTCTCGGCCCGGAGGGTATGGGCATATCCCAGTTGCTTGTCTCATCGACCAATACACTCAAGCAGATGGCTTCATGCGGCCTGCCTCTGTCGATTGTGCGCGAAGTTGCCGCCGCCCGTGGCAACGATGCTGACACCTCCGATGCGGCTGATGATGTCGATTCCTCCGCCGATGTTGCTGCGGTGGTCAGTGTGGCTCGCCGTGTGGTGCTCTACACCGCTCTTGGAGCCATGCTGCTATGCATAGCCTGCTCGGCGCTTCTGAGCCGCATCACATTTGACAACAGCCTGTACACATGGAGCTTCGTGGCTCTTTCGGTGATGATGCTCTTTTCGGTGCTTTCCGACGGAGAGATGTCGCTGCTTCAGGGACTCCACGAGGTGAAGAGGCTGTCGAAATCATCGCTTGTAGGCGCTCTTGTCGGACTTGTGGCCGGAGTGCCTCTCTACTGGGCGTTTGGCTACGACGGCATTGTCCCCGCCATGATTATCCTGGCTGTGGCCACATGGGCCTTCTATCGCTACAATATGCGCCGGGCCATGCCTGGCAGCGCGGTCAGTGTGCCGCGCTCCCTACGGTGGGCCATTGCCGGGCGTATGCTCTCGCTCGGAGTGGTGCTGATGGCCGGAACGGTGCTTACCACCCTCGTGGGCTACCTTGTCAACATGTGGGTGCGCGCTCTCGGCAGTGTGGGTGATGTCGGTCTGTTTCAGGCGGCCAACACCATTGCCGGGCAATATGTGGCCGTGGTGTTCACTGCCATGTCGCTCGACTATTTCCCGCGCCTGTCGGCTGCTATATCCGACAATGCCCGCATGACAGTAATCGTCAACCGCCAGTTCGACCTTGTAGGGCTGGTGATAGCCCCGCTTGCCATAGCGCTTATGCTCACCGCCCCGCTGCTGATTCGCGTGCTTACATCCGAAGAGTTTATGGCGGTGGTGCCGCTTGTGCGTTGGATGGCGCTCGGCCTGTTTCTGCGGGCTATGGCCTATCCGATGGGCTATATATCCTTTGCCAAAGGCGACAAGAAGCTATATTTCTGTCTCGAAGGTGTGTTTGGATGCAGTGTGATGCTCGTGGTCAACTGCCTATGCTACTGGGCTTGGGGACTTGTCGGACTCGGCATAGCCATGGTCATAGTCCACGCACTGGATGTAGCGGCCTACTATATCGTCAACCACCGTGTGTACGGCTATCGCATCGACAGGTCCACATTGAGGCTCATGATTTTGCTGTCGCTACCGGTGCTCCTCGCTTTCCTGGCTACGCTCCTCCCCGACATGCGGCTCGGCTATGCGTTGATGTCACTGCTCCTGCTCATCACCCTCTTCGCCTCGTTCAGGGGCATCCGCTCGCGTCTCCGTGGCTGACATCTCCGGCATATGCGCTAAATATCATTAATCTGATATAAAAATAAGTGAATAATACGCTGATATTGGCCGGAATGGTATATCTTTGCAGGCGGAAAAAGCTACTCCGGCCTGCAGGGCGGTGCATATAGTAATTTATAGTGAAGCAGCGATTATTATTATTTGTAACAATATTTGTACAGTTGACGGTCATATTCGTGATTGCCAAGTGTGCTTTTGTACTTGTTAACGCCGCGATCTACAAGGGTATCGGCCTTGGTGGTTTTGCTGCCGTGGTGTGGCATGGTCTGCCGATGGACTTATCTATGGCCGGGTATCTTACACTGCTCCCGGGGCTGTTGCTTGCGGCATCCGGCGCTGTCTCGTCCATGCGGTGGGTGAGGGCGCTTTCCATCATCCTGAAATGTGTGCTTGCGGTCGAGGCCCTGGTTATCGCGCTTGCCGTGTCGGCCGACGCGATGCTCTATCCCTACTGGGGCTTCAAGCTCGACACCACTCCGCTGTTCTACTTCATGTCGTCGCCCGAGTCGGCCATGGCGAGCGGAGGCACAGGGGGCGGACTTGCCATGACTTCTATACTCTTTGCGCTGTTTACCGCTCTGCTGCTGATGTGGACTAAGTTTGTGCCCCTTACCCAGGTAAAGGGAGCTCCGATGGAGCGCATACGCGTAGCGGCGGTGATGCTGCTATGCACAGGCGCACTCTTTCTCCCGATACGCGGAGGACTGACTGTCAGCACCATGAATCTCAGTCGCGCCTATTTCAGCAGCGACACCCGCATGAACCATGCTGCCGTCAATCCTCTCTTTTCGTTTATGTATTCAGCCTCCCATCAGGGTGGATTCGACTCGCAGTTCGACTATTTCAGTATCGACCGTGCTCAAGCCATCCTGTCCGACGGCGAGCGTGCCTGCATGGGCGACACCATTGCCGCTCCGGTGCTGTCGACATCGCGTCCCGACATATATCTTGTTATCCTCGAGAGTTTTTCCTCCCACCTGATGCCATCGCTCGGTGGCTCGCCGGTGGCCATGAAGCTCGATTCGATTGCCGCCGGAGGGATGCTGTTCACGCGCTGCTATGCGTCGAGTTTCCGCACCGACCGCGCCCTTCCGGCCATCCTCAGCGGATATCCGGGACAGCCCACCACATCGATTATGAAGTTTGTCGGGAAGACCGACCGTCTCCCTTCGCTCCCTCGCTCGCTTGATTCCGAGGGCTACAAACTGTCATACTACTATGGCGGCGACATCAACTTCACCAGCATGAACGCCTATCTTGTGTCGGCCGGATTCGACCGCATAGTCTGCGACCGCGACTTCCCTGTGGCGGAGCGCATGAGCAAGTGGGGCGCTCCCGACCACCTGGTGTTTGACCGCGCTCTGGCCGATATGCCTGCGCCCTCCGACACCGCTGCCGTGTTTACCGTCATTCAGACCTCAAGCTCCCACGAGCCGTTTGATGTTCCCTGGCAATCGGAGTTTTCCGACCCTCGGCTCAATGCGTTCGCCTATGCCGACAACGCCCTTGGCCAATGGTACGACGCCATGTCGCACACCCCGCGGTGGGACCGCTCGCTCGTAGTCATAATCCCCGACCACTATGCTGTGTGGCCCGACACTCTCGTGTCGCAGGAGAGCCGCCACCATGTGCCGATGGTCATTGCCGGAGGCGCGTTGCGCTCCGGGGCGCCCCGTGTCGATGCCATCGTGGCCCAGACCGACATTGCCGCCACCGTGCTCGGTATGCTCGGCCTTCCTGTCGGCGATTTCCCCTTCAGCCACAACGTTTTTGACCCCTCGGCTCCGCGTATGGCATTCTTCAGCGATGCCGAGCATGCCTCAGTGGCCACCTCGGGCGGAGTGGCTACGCTCAATGTTTCCTCCGGGATGCCCGAGGAGGGCGACAGCCTGGGGATTGAGACCGTAAAAGCCTATTTGCAAATCCTTTATAACGACTTACAACAGAGATGATTGAATTTCTCTCCCAGATTGACACTCAGGTATTCCTGTTTTTCAACTCGTTTCATACTCCCGCGCTTGACCAGTTCATGATGCTCCTCTCCCACAGGATGGTGTGGGTGCCTATGTATGTTATGATATTTGCCATGGTGGTGCACCGCTACGGGCTCGCCGGAGGCATTATCGTGGCTATCGGGGTGGCGCTTACCGTCACCTTGGCCGATCAGACATGTGCCTCGCTTATCCGTCCGTTGGTACACCGGTTGCGACCGTCCAATCCCGACAATCCCATTTCCGACCTCGTCCATATCGTATGGGGCTACCGCGGAGGCAGCTACGGATTTCCGTCATGTCATGCTGCCAACACATTTGCCGTAGCCACATACCTTTCCTATGTGTTCCGCCATCGCCGCCTGGCCGTGGTGTCGCTATTTGCCTGGGCTGCATTTAATTGCTACAGCCGTGTGTATCTTGGAGTGCACTATCCCGGCGATATCATCGTGGGCGCGATTATCGGGTCGATTATGGGATATATCGTACATCGTATCACCAATCTGGCCGTTATCTGGATTCTGCGTCATCCGCTCAAATCCAACCGCGACAGAGTGCATATCAGCTTTGGCTCGGGCATGCCCGAGCTCCATATGAGCAACGAGTCGCTCATATGTGCCACCGGAGTGCTTACCACCACGGTGCTCCTCTTCATCTCCCTGTTCGCATATTTCGTATAATCCACCGTTGTCCGGTCGCATCATCTCCCCCCTATAGTGGAATAGTCGCCTATTGTGATAGTCGCCGGGCTACGCCGGGCACAAGCGAGGTGAGGCCACGAATACCTATGGCTGCGAACCGCTAACGCGGCTCTTACCATAGGCTAACGTTGTAGACACCGCTAAAGCGGCTATGCGCTAACGCGGGGTTTGCCATTGCAGCTATGTGCCCTAACGCGAGGTTTGCTATTGCAGCTATGCGCTAATGCGAGGTTTGCCATTGCAGCTATGTCCGCTAACGCGAGGTTTGCCATTGCAGCTATGTCCGCTAACGCGAGGTTTGCCATTGCGGCTATGCGCTAATGCGAGGGGATTGTTGCCCATCCGGCTATATATAGATATATTTCAGTAGAGTTGTCAGCCGGCAACCGGGATAGTTGAGTTATTAGCAATACAAGGGGATAGTCGCGTTATTAACAATGTAGTGGGATAGTCGCCGGGCTACGCCGGGCACAAGCGAGGTGAGGCCACGAATACCTATGGCTGCGAACCGCTAACGCGGCTCTTACCATAGGCTAACGTTGTAGACACCGCTAACGCGGCTATGCGCTAACGCGTGGTTTGCCATTGCAGCTATGCGCGCTAACGCGTGGTTTGCCATTGCAGCTATGTCCGCTAACGCGAGGTTTACTAAAGCGGCTATGCGCTAACGCGAGGTTTGCCATTGCAGCTATGTGCCCTAACGCGAGGGGATTGTTGCCCATCCGGCTATATATAGATATATTTCAGTAGAGTTGTCAGCCGGCAACCGGGATAGTTGAGTTATTAGCAATACAAGGGGATAGTCGCGTTATTAACAATGTAGTGGGATAGTCGCCGGGCTACGCCGGGCACAAGCGAGGTGAGGCCACGAATACCTATGGCTGCGAACCGCTAACGCGGCTCTTACCATAGGCTAACGTTGTAGACACCGCTAAAGCGGCTATGCGCTAACGCGAGGTTTGTTATTGTATCACCTATATCTGTAATTCCCTCTGCGCCCACATAATATGTCTCCATATGACATATAATTTGTGTCTACATAATAAGTATCTACTCTGTATCTATATAATTTGTGTCTACATAATTTGTGTGCATATAGTTTGCGGCGGCAAACCACGCGTTAGCGCATAGCCGCTTTAGCGGTGTCTACAACGTTAGCCTATGGTAAGAGCCGCGTTAGCGGTTCGCAGCCATAGGTATTTGTGGGCATATCTCGTTTGTGCCTGGCGTAGCCCGGCGACTATCACAATAATTTTTTTGAATATTATTTGCAAATTACAATGATATGTTGTAAATTTGCGATGTCAATAAAATCTAAACCAATCTTTTTATATTATGAAAACAACACAATCTCCACGTAGAAAGACCGTGCGGGCGCGGACTCCGCGCTACAAATTCGACCCCCTGTGGCGCAGAGCCATGTTTGTCTCAGGGTGCAACGACATCGACACCGAGTGTCTGGTGCGCGACTATATCGAGCATGGCAAGGAACCCGACTTCCGCTATGTTCACCAGGAGGGATTTGCATGTGCATGGGTAATAATCCGGGCTGATATCGACCGCAGGCGCCGCCGCAACGAGCGTGCCCGCGAACGTCGTCGTGAGCTTCGCGCCAGGCAGCAGGCCGAGCGCGAGGCCGCCGAGAAGGATGCCCGCAGGGTGGCACGGCTTGAGCGTAAAGCTGTGGCTACCCGCTCTTCACGCAAAAAATCACGTGCCATGCGTGCCGCCAATGCCGTGCGCAACCGGATTGCAGGGAGAAGCATCACATCGCCACGCACTACCGTTTCAGACAATGCAAAGGCATCTACACCGTCGTGCCTGGCCGCGCCGCGCAAGGCGGAGCAGCATCTGCCTGTGAAGACACGCTTTGCCGACCGGTTTCGAGGGCCCGGATACGACTCCTCCCGGACATTGCACTGACACAGTGGGGTATATCTCTGTGACGTCAATGTCCGGGAGGACGGAATGTATGGTGTCGCGTTTATCTTGGCGCGACGTCAATTAGAGCTTGTTTATCGGAGTATTTTATAGGTGCGGCCACGCTGACGCACGATGAGGAGGCCCGATGCCGATGAGTCGACGCGGCGTCCGTCGATGGTGTAATATTCGGCGGGGAGCGACGGGTCAAACTCTACCGGTGTGTCGAAGACGTTGTCGATACCCGATGTTGCGCCTCCACGCATCTCTATGTTCTTGATTTCCCATGCTCCGCAGGTAGAGGTGGTGCTGGTGTAGCGGAATCCGATTTTGACCTTCTTTCCGGCGTAGGCCGAGAGGTCGATTATGCCTGATTCGATGAATGCCCATGAGTTGCCGGCCGGCCATGTCACGCGGTCGTTGATGGGGGTGTCTACGCCATCGCATACCACTGATACGGTAAGATAGTCGGCACACTTGCCCGGGAGGAAGTTGACAGCATGCTCAAACTGTATGTAGGCGTTGGTGGTGGCGGCGAGGTCAATCTCTTCGGTATAGAGTGTGGCGTCGCTATCATAGCGTGTGCCGCCGATGAATGAGTTGGCCACCCATCCGTACTGGGTGCTGCGGTTCCATACCTTGGACGAAGAGCCCGGAGCCTTGACGGTGGTCTCGGTCACACCATTGTCGCCCTTGGTATAGTCGGCCGCGTAGAGTATCTCCATACGGTAGTAGTGGTTGGGGTTGGCGGGATTGAGGGGTGCTGCAGGACGGTATGTGCCTCCGCCGGCCACGACTGTCTTCTCGGGGTCGAACGTACAGGCTGTGCTGTCGCCCCAGAGGTACTCGAAGAGGTTGGGGAAGTCGATGTAGGGGTTGCGGTTGCCCTGGATTTTATAGACGGCATCGTTGCGGTTGATTTCTATCTCGTCGGGCTCGTCGAGGCGGCACCATTCGGAGTAGAGGTCGGCGGCCCACTGCTTGAATGTGGGGTACTGGTTGTTGTCGAGGAACTGAAGGCCGACTTTTACCCATGTATAGTTTTGCCATGCGGAAATCATATACATGTATCCGCGCGAGAAGTCGCCCTTATATTTATCGATCGGCTCCCACACGTTTTCGCTGACATTGGTGCCTTTGCCGATTTTGGTATATCCGTCGTCGGTCGACACGTTGGCAACGCGGTCCATCACAAGATTTGATTTGGCGCTGTTGGTGCTGTTGTCAGAGGGGTAGAGGTTAAACAGGTCGTTGTATATGGTGCCTTCGGTGCCTCCCCACCACGATTTGGGGAAGGAGTGCTCGATGTTCATCTCTATATAGTTGCCCTTGGAATTGGTGGTGCCCTTTATGTCCTTTTTAGGACGCGAGCCGCGTTCGCCCACCTCGAATTTAAGGTCGCTGTAGCGGTTGAGATATGTGCCGTCGGGCAACTGGTCGGTCTCGTAGAATGCCCACCAGGTCTTGTTTGCCCCGGGGCCGTAGCCGGGAGCTTTGGGATTCTTGATTGTGTTGTATATCGCGTTTTTAAGGTCGGCTCCGCTCAGGCCTTTGAGGTTGTCGTAGTAGCCCTCGGGTATTTCGGCCATCAATGTCGACGGAAGCGCCGCGACAGCAGCCAGGGAAAGCAGGTAGATTTTCTTCATGCAGGATTATGTTGGTGAATGATTGGAAACTTGAATGCAAAAATACGTGTTTTTATGAATAAAACATGAATAAGGGATGTGAAAAAGAGATGTAAATTAGTAATTTTGCACCCTCGTAAATATAGCTTATGAGCATACAGGACAATAAACCGGAGATGGAGGAGAATTCTCCGGCCGGCGGACGGATATACGGGCCGCTTTTTTGGACGTTTCTGAAAATCGGTGCATTCACCTTTGGCGGCGGATGGGCCATGATATCCATAATCGAGCGTGAGATAGTCGACAAGCACCACTGGATACGCCGCGAGGAGTTTCTCGACCTGCTGGCTGTGTCGCAGTCGCTTCCGGGCATTCTTGCGGTAAACATTTCGGTAAGCATCGGCGACAGTCTGCGCGGGCTGAAAGGGAGTGTGGTGGCCGCTCTGGGCACTATCCTGCCGTCGTTTCTGATAATTCTGGCTATCGCCATATTCCTTACTCCCGACATCATAAAGGAGAATGAGGTGGTGAGCGCCATATTCAAGGGCATACGTCCGTGTGTGGTGGCACTGATAATTGCTCCGGTGCTCACGTCGGCTCGCTCGGCCAAGATAGGCTGGCGCACGGTGTGGATACCTGTGGCCGTGGCGCTGATGATATATTTCGGAGCCAACCCGATATGGTTTATCATACTTGGCGGATTGGGCGGCTGGCTGTGGCTGCGACGTGTCAACCGCATGCTTCACGATGCCTCCGGCCGTAACGACAACGGCGCTGAAGAGAAAGGAGGTGAGCGATGAGCGTGTATCTCAAGCTGATATGGGCTTATCTGAAGATAGGCCTGTTCGGGTTCGGTGGCGGATACGCCATGCTGGCTCTTATCGAGAGAGAGGTGGTAAACCCGGGATGGATTACCGAACAGATGTTTACCGACATCGTTGCTATATCACAGATGACCCCCGGCCCGATAGGCATCAACAGTGCCACATATATAGGCTATGTGGTGACGGGCAGTGTGTGGGGTTCGGTGGTGACCACTCTCACGGTGATGCTTCCGTCGTTTCTGCTGGTGCTCTATGCAAGCCATTTCATACACCGGCATAAGGATTCCGAGGTGATAAAAGGTATTTTCTCCGGGCTTCGTCCGGTAGTCATCGGACTTATCGCCTCGGCGGCCCTCCTGCTGATGAACCGCCAGAACTTCCCCGACAATACATTCAGCATACTCATCTGTGCGGTGTCGTTCCTGCTGGTATACTTCACGAAGATGCATCCGATATGGATAATCTGTCTGGCCGGCCTGGGCGGATTTCTGATATATTACTGATTGACTTTGCATAAAAATCTATTGACGATATGGCTATGACCTACGAGCAGGCGCTCGACTTCCTCTACACACAGTTGCCGATGTATCAGCGGCAGGGTGCTCCGGCCTATAAGCCGGGGCTTGACACTTCGCGTCGTCTGGCCGGTGCATTCGGCAATCCTCACCGGCAGTTCCGCTCGATACATGTTGGTGGCACCAACGGCAAGGGTTCGACAGCCCATACGCTTGCCGCCATACTCCAGGCGGCGGGCTACCGCACCGGACTCTATACGTCGCCCCATCTGGTCGACTTCCGCGAGCGCATACGTGTGGACGGTAAGATGATAAGCCGCGAAGGAGTGGCCGACTTTGTGGAGCGTTACCAGGCCCTCCCCGCCGAGGTGAGGGAACTGCATCCGTCGTTCTTCGAACTTACGATGGTTATGGCGTTCGACTACATGGCCCGCTGCGGAGTGGATGTGGCCGTTGTGGAGGTAGGCATGGGGGGCAGGCTCGACAGCACCAACATCATAAGTCCCGACCTCTGTGTCATCACCAACATATCGCTCGACCATACACAGTTTCTTGGCTCTACGCTGCCCGAGATTGCCGGCGAGAAGGCCGGAATCATCAAGCCCGGTGTGCCCGTGGTGGTGGGTGAGGCCGAGGGCGATGTCAGGCGTGTGTTTGCCGACAAGGCCGCGGCCGAGGGTGCTCCGATAACGTTTGCCTGCGAGTCGCCCGATTACATCTCGGCTCGGCCGGAAGAGGACTGCATAGTGTATGAGGGCACTCCGTACGGCACTCTGCGCGGACAGCTCACCGGCGACTGCCAGCCACGCAATGCCGCCACCATACTTGCCGCCACCGGGCGTCTGATTGAGGCGGGCTATCATATCGGGGCGCAGGATGTGGCCCGCGGCATGGCCCATGTGTGCGACGATACCGGTCTGGCAGGGCGCTGGATGGTAGTGGGACGACGTCCGACTGTGGTGTGCGACACGGGGCACAATGCCGGAGGATGGCAGTATCTCGCTCCGCGTCTGGCCTCTCTGCCCGGGGTGAAGCATATGGTGCTGGGTTTTGTCAGCGACAAGGATGTGAGCCATATACTTGAGATGATGCCGCGCGGCGATGTGAGGTATTATTTTACCCGTGCCTCAATCGACAGAGCCATGGATAGCACACGTGTGCTCGAAATCGCCCGCGGCGCCGGCCTCGACGGCACCGCCTTCCCCACAGTAAAGGATGCGGTGGATGCTGCTTTGGCTCAGGCTCAGGAGAATGACACCGTGTTTGTCGGCGGCTCGACCTTCGTGGTGGCCGACTTTCTCGCCGCCTTTCCCGGCTGACCCTATGCCACCAACCTCACGATAGGGCTCTTTATGGAATATAGAGTCGTAAAACCGGGATATGTGTAATAGATACGTAATGGATTTTATGAATTGCTTATAAAATATTAGACCCCGTTCCCCAATATTTGTTAACGCTGGGGTCTAAAAAGCTCATAACTTAAATAAGATATGTCGATTAGTTGCGGGGGCGGTAAAAAAATAGGCGGACACTTGCATTTTCAGCTATAGCGCACTAAATTTGCAACCGTGATGATGATACTTTACCGCATATACCAGATTGTGATAATGGCCCCGGTGCTTCTTGTGGCCACTATCCTTACCGCGTTGCTGTCGATATTCAGCGTAGTGGTTGGCCTTGGGCGGTGGGGCGGATACTTTTTCCCCCACTGGTGGGCCCGTCTGTTCTGTGTGATGACACTGGTGAGAGTCAAGGTGGTGGGTCGCGAGAATGTAAAGGGCGGCACATCCTACGTGTTTGTAGCCAACCATCAGGGCGCCTATGATATCTTTTCGATATATGGCTATCTCAACTACCAGTTCCGCTGGATGATGAAGAAATCTCTTGAGAAGATACCTCTGGTAGGGTATTCGTGTAAGGTGACCGGTCATATCATGGTCGACAACTCTTCGCCGTCGGCCACGCGCCGCACTATGGAGCTTGCCGAGCGTCAGCTGCGCGGCGGTATGTCGCTGGTGGTGTTTCCCGAGGGAGCCCGTACGTGGAACGGGCATATGCGTCCGTTTAAGCGCGGAGCGTATATGCTGGCTATGGAGTTTGGCCTTCCGGTAGTGCCGATTTCGATTGACGGTGCCTTTGACGTGATGCCGCGTTTCAAGAAGATACCGCGCTGGGGCACGATAACCCTTACAATCCACAAGCCTATCGAGCCGTCGCATGACGGACGTCACAATCTTGTCGAGCTGATGGCCGAAAGCGAGCGTGCTATCAAGGAGTCGCTTCCCGAGCGTTTCCGCTGACAAGGGGCAGGGCTTGCGGTCTATAGCATCACCAGGCACAAGAGTATTTTACGAATAATCCGCTCATAATTTACCCGTTAATTACTGACTGAATCAAAAATTACCTTCCAATGATATTTAACTTCAGAATAGTGTCAGACGAAGTCGATGACTTCCGACGCGAAATCAACATTGACGCCGATGCTACGTTTCTTGATTTCAAGAATGCAATCTGCGACAGTGTGAAATATGACAAGAACCAGATGTGCTCGTTCTTCCTGTGTGATGACAACTGGGAGAAGGGCAAGGAGATTACACTCGAGGATATGGATGCCGATTCCGACCAGGAGGTGTATCTGATGGACGAGACTGTGCTCAGCGACTATATCGACGATGGCCAGCGCCTGATTTTTGTCTTTGACTATATGACCGACCGCTGTTTCTTTATCGAGATGAAGAAGAGCATCGCGGGCGAGAATCTGAAGGATCCTATCTGTGTGGCTTCGCGCGGTGCGGCTCCCGCTCAGATTATGGATTTCGATGAGTTTGAGACGAAGGCGTCTGTTAATACGGTGTCGTCGGCGGGCGATGATTTCGATGAGGAATTTTATGGCTCGAGCGAGTATAACGATGATGAGTTTGATGCCGCAGGATTTGACGAGATGACTTTTGACGAAAATATGTAGGCTTTTTATTTTTTTAAGTCTATAAAAATCCGCATGCAATCCTATTGATGGGTCGTATGCGGATTTTTTTGTAGGGATGTGCTGTGGGGAGGTGTTTCGTGTAGGATTTTGGTGTGTGTTTGGGTGTTTAGTCGCCGGGCTACGCCAGGCACAAGCGGGATGTGGGCACGGAGACCTATGGTTGCGCACCGCTAACGCGGCGCTTACCATAGGCTAACGTTGTAGACACCGCTAAAGCGGCTATGCGCTAACGCGTTGGGTTGCCGGTGTAAGGCATGCTTGAAACGGGTGGGATTGGGATGTGGGGGTATTTGGTGTGTGTGGGTGTGTGGATTTGGATGTGTGTTTGGGTGTTTAGTCGCCGGGCTACGCCAGGCACAAGCGGGATGTGGCTACGGAGACCTATGGTTGCGCACCGCTAACGCGGCGCTTACCATAGGCTAACGTTGTAGACACCGCTAAAGCGGCTAT
>NZ_JAIDKI010000039.1 GCF_029051885.1 Muribaculum sp. | reverse complement strand
CTTATTAAAAAATGACAATTAATTTTGTATATATTGCAGGTTGATGTAAATTTGGAGTGAAATTGCCGGAAATGCACTTGCGGCTTTAATAAAAGATAAATTACCTTAACATAACATAAAAACATGAGCGATATTACCGAAGTGTTCCTTAAGGTCATCGGCCAGTATGGAAGCGTAGATATAGCTGATGCTGAATTTAAAAAGATGATTCATGAGGATCCGGAGTTACGTAGCGAGTATCGCGAATGGTGCGACGCGGTAGGCTCCTCGGAGAAGAACGGCTTTCTCGATTACTGCGAGGAATATCTTGACAACCAGAGTTCGATTTATGACACACTTACCGACGATGATATCGAGTTGTAATGCAGAGACCATGTCGTCGCGCCGTCTTCCGGCAGAGTGGGAGCGTCAGGGCGCTGTGCTCCTGTCATGGCCTCACGAGGATACCGACTGGGCACCTATGCTTGACGAGGTCAGAGAGTGCTTCACGGAGATAGCCCGGGCTATTGCCGATGAGCAGACACTGATAATCGTGGCTCCTGACACAGCTCCGGCGCGCAAGGCCCTTGAGCGGCATCCGCATGCCGAGAGGATACTCTATCTGGAATGTCCCACCAACGATACGTGGGCCCGTGACTTCGGCGCCATTTCTGTGGAGACGCCTGAAGGCTGGGAGATTACCGACTTCAAGTTTAATGGCTGGGGGCTTAAGTTTGCTGCCGACCGCGACAATCTCATCACACGGCGTATGGTCGAGGCCGGCCTGTTGCGTGGCACGTATGTCAACCGTCTGGGCTTTGTGCTTGAGGGTGGCAGCATCGAGAGCGACGGGTGCGGCACTATGCTTACCACCTCCGAGTGTCTGCTGTCGCCCAACCGCAATGGCGACCTGTCGCGCGCAGAAATCGAGGCGCGTCTGAAGGAGTATTTCGGCCTGAAGCAAGTATTGTGGCTCGACCATGGCTATCTTGAAGGTGACGATACCGACAGCCATATCGACACGCTCGCGCGTATGGCTCCCGACGATACGATACTGTATGTCGGGTGTGATGACGAGTCCGACCCCCACTATCCGGCCCTTCAGGCTATGAAGAGCCAGCTGATGGAGATGCGCACTCCGCAGGGTATGCCCTATAATCTTATCGAGCTGCCGTGGCCCGACGCCATATACGACGAGGAGGGCAACCGACTGCCGGCCACTTATGCCAACTTCCTTATAATGAACGATACGATTCTCATGCCGTCGTACGGGCAGCCGCGCCACGATGAGCTTGCCGCCAGAACGGTGCGCATATCCTTTCCCAACCACAAGGTAAGGTGTATAGACTGCCGTCCGCTGATCAAGCAGCATGGCTCGCTCCACTGTGTGACCATGCAGCTGCCGGCCGATGTATTGCCGGTATGAGTATGTCGCTGACATATCACAATGTGGCTGATGTATCCAAATCATAACCATCAAAACCTATGAACGAAAAATCCATATTGCGTGTAGGCCTTATCCAGCAGGCGAATAACGGAGATATTGCCGGCAACCGCGAGCGTCTTTGTGCTAAGATGCGCCGGTTGGCTGCGGATGGCGCACAGCTTATCGTAAATCAGGAACTGCATGATTCGCTCTATTTCTGCCAGACGGAGTCGACCGATATGTGTGATCTTGCAGTAGCCATCCCCTCGGATGTCACCGAGACGTATTCTGCTCTTGCCGCAGAGCTCGGGGTGGTCATCGTGACCTCTCTATTCGAGCGTCGCGCTCCGGGGCTTTATCACAACACGGCGGTCGTGTTTGAGACCGACGGAAGTGTGGCCGGCATGTACCGTAAGATGCATATACCCGACGATCCGGCATACTACGAGAAGTTTTATTTTACTCCGGGCGACCTTGGATTTGAGCCTATCGACACTTCGGTAGGGCGTCTGGGTGTGCTCGTATGCTGGGACCAGTGGTATCCTGAGGCAGCACGCCTGATGGCCTTGCGGGGAGCGGAGATTCTGATATATCCCACTGCCATAGGATGGGAGAGCACTGATACGGCACAGGAGAAGGAGCGTCAGCGCGAAGCCTGGACTGTAGTGCAGCGCGGGCATGCCGTGGCCAACGGACTGCCTCTCGTAGCCGTCAACCGTGTTGGGCATGAACCCGACCCGTCGGGTGCCACCAACGGCATACAGTTCTGGGGCTCGTCGTTTGTGGCCGGACCGCAGGGCGAACTGCTGTTTAGAGCATCGGACAGCGAGGAGGTTGTGGAGATTGTCGACATCGACATGCATCGCTCAGAGCAGGTGCGCCGGTGGTGGCCGTTCCTTCGCGACCGCCGCATCGATGCCTACCAGGGGCTCGACCGCCGCTATCTGGTGTGATGGATTCTCAATGTAGAGAAATTCACTACATTAGTATATAGTATTATAATGTCAGCCCGACACAGGCTCCGCTATCGGCGGATGATTCTGTGTCGGGCTGATGTTGTTTTGTGGAAATCGTCTCGTTGGCTGATAATCAGCGCAGCACTGTGAATGTGACCGGAGCCGATGATGTGTGGCGGATGCCGTCGGTAGTGAGAATCGAGGCCGTGTATGTGCCGTCGTCTACCGGATTGTCGTTGAGGTCGCGCATATTCCACTCCCATGTTTCCTCTCCTGCGGCAACTTTAGTGTTGGCCACGGTGTGGCCGTTGCGGTCTGTTATCAGAATAGTGATTTCAGGGTCGGTAGAGAGATAGGTGTGTGTCAGACGGAAGGATGCTTTTTCGCGCGCCACCGCGGTAAGGCACTCAAGGGATGCCGATACGTCGGCTGATACATATTCAAAGGTAACGTCGCACTCACTGCGGTTGCCGGCGTTGTCGCTCACGCTCAGAGTGGCGGTGTGGCGTCCGTCGATAAGATTTCCTACCGGCATGGATATCACTGCTGTACCGTCGGTCTGCGGCATACAGTATACGGCGACATTGTCGAGTATCTTTCCATCGACCCACATATGCATTGCAGTCTCGAGGGATGCCGCTCCTGTGGCTATTCCCGATCGGTCGGCTCCGACTACGGCATAAAGCATGTCGGTGGGTGCTGTGACGATATTTTCTTTGTTTCCGGCATAGAACTCAATTATGGCTGGAGCCTCAGTATCGTCGGTCGTGTCGGGAGTCTCGGCCGACACGGTGAGTCCGTCAAGTTCGCCTGATGCCGCATTAGAGGTGTCGGCGGTCTCGGCATATACAGTAAGGCGAATCGATTTGCCGGCTCCCTGCCGCGGTATGATTACAGTGGCCTCATATTTTCCTCGGGTGACTTCGGCGGCAACAGTCGCTATCGGTATTGAGCCGCATATGTATGTCACTCCCTTGGCATTTGAGTCGCGTATGCCGCGTGTCACCTGCGGGATGTTTTCAAGATTGACACGTATCATGGCCTTTCCGTCAAAGTCGGCGATGCATTCTCCGAGAGTGTCGCATATCGTGCCGCTTACTTTGAATGGTGTCAGAGGTGTGATTTCGGTCGACTGATTGTCATCGGCAAGCTCGATTGTCGCATTGTATTCGGGGAAGCGTAGCGGCAGTTCGGGATCTCCGAGAAGATTGCGGTTGAGGTCGTTGATGGAGTAGCGGGTACTGTTCATGTGGTACTTGATACACTCGTTGCGTATATTCAGCCACAGTTCGCCTAACGTGATGCTTTTCTTTATTCCGGCGATATGACGCCCGATGATTGTGTGGGCGTTTTCATTGCCCCTGGCCCACGACTCGCGTGCGTAGGCTATATTGGCTATGGATGCGTTGGGCGCAAGCAGCGATTTCACTCCGAGAGTTGATTTCACACCGTCGAAATGACCGAGATTGCAGGTGCTTAAAATCATTATCGGCATAGACTCGTTGGTCCATCTTAGAGTCTCTTGCGAGGAGATGCCATACTTTCCGGTGGCAAACCCGTCGTATGCGGAGTGGCCGATATAATGTATGAATCCCAGGCCTTCGTGTACATGCCGGCGTATTGAGCTGTTGAGCTGCGGCGAGGTGGTGGTGTAGTCGTCGGGAAAGAAATCGACATAATTCTTTATGGTTATGTCGCCCTGCCGTGATGCGATTTCCTTTGCCACGGTGTCGATATTTTCAGGATACTGTCCCTCGTCGACATTGTCGGCTATGTAGATATGGCTGTTGGCCGCGCGTTGCCAGTGGGGTGTGGTGATGAAGCGTCGGATTTTGTCGTTGACAACCATTGCCTGAGAGGCGGTGTGCACCGGTATGCGTCCCACTGCAATCAGCGGATACTGGTGCCAGATTGTATTGGGGTTGTAGTTGTCGGCGACCATTGCGAAGTAGCTGTCGGCACAGTATGACTGCGACGAGCTGTACATGTATGCGTCCTGTGAGCACTCACGCACAGGGAGTATGGGCATGGAGTGGGTGATATGGCGCATATCCTGCGAGCCGGCTCCGTAAAGCAGCAGCGAGCGCAGTTTATGGGGAGCACGGTCGTAGTGCATTTTTACAAATCGGCGTATCGCCATTGCCGAGAATGCTCCGGAGGAGAATTCGTTGTATATCTCTTCGGCATCGGCTACGAGCACATCGATGCCCTGCTCCTTGCGGTGGATTTCGGCGAGCTCCTCAGCTTGCGTGTGTAGGGCGCCGAGGGTTACTATGAGCATGTGAGGAGTGGGGGAGGCATGCAGATTCTGGTTTTTCAGAGCGGCATCGGAGATTTCCGGCTCATAGAGTTGCGCTTTCGGGTCGAACAATATGATGGTGGCCGTAGTTGACGAGGGGGTAATCTCTGAGTTTTCTATGCGGTAGGGCCGAACAGCCTCTGCCGACGACACATCCCAGGCAAGCGCGCCGTCGGGGAGATTAATCAGTCTCATGTTCTGTCCTGACTGTACGGATGCAAACATGCGCCGCTGCGGGTCGCTGCCGAGAGTGTTGAGTCGGGTGTAGGATATCGCCGCATGGTCCATGGCCGCGAACGAACTGCCCGGGCGTGGATTTTTAAGGCTGATATTGATATGGACAGTGTCGGTATCAGTCAGCGACCGGTCGAGGGTGAAGTCGGTGTATCCTGTGCGGCGTACGAGCGAAGATGGGTTTGAGATGCCGAGACCGGTTGCTGTGCGCACTATTGCCTGTGGTGAGATTGCTACCGTTATCGAATCGTTCTCTTCCGATACCCATGCGTATCCGAGTCGTAGTGTGCTTGAAAAGTCGGCGTCGGCTATCGGAAAACGATAGGATGTGGGAGTGTGGCTTTCAAGCATTGTGTCAAACCACCGCTCACCGAGGGATTCATAGCTCTGCAGCTCGCGGTTTTCGGTGTAGGCCGCTATGTGGGTTTCGATGGCTCTTGAGTTATGTCTGTAGGGTATCTGTTCAGCATCATACTCTGTGGGCGGGGTGTCGGTCAGGAAGTAGTATCCATCGAATGTGTATGGATTGTAGGCTATATTGGCCGTCATGCCCGACATGGTGATTTTCTCGCCTGCATGGCCGTAGAAAATCAGTTTTCCATCGGTGTGTACCGACATCTGCCTGGGCAGGTCGTCGGGGAGGGCGGTCGAGAATCTGTCGTCGCGGAACATGGCGCCGCCATAGCCGTATACGGCAACTTTCTCAGGATTGTCAAATCCGAGCGCCAGGAGTGTCGAGTCGGATATCTGCTGTATGCCGGTGTGGCTCACCTTTACCTTTACCCATTTACCTGACGCCAGAATAGAGGATTGGGCATAATATGAGTTGTCATGAGCGGAGACTGCTGTGGTCGACAGTAGGAAGGCTGCAATGAAGGCGATAATAGTACGATGGCTCATCCGTGGGTACAGGTGGGTTGGTGTTGAAAAAATTCGTAAAGACGATTGACATCCGTTGTGGCAGAGGTAGGCAATATAATTGCTCTGCCGATAAATTGGATAGCGGTGGCGGCTATTCTTCTGTGTCGCCTTTATTTTATATTGAACGAAAGCAATGTCGTGCCGTTGATTCCTCCCTCCCAGTGTGTGTCGAGCGAAGGGTTGTCCATCGGCGAGAATATGCACAGACCTATTATATCGCCCATCTTCAATGTGGCGAATTCGCTAACTCTCTCGATTATGGCCGGAGCAAGGTCAAGCTGTCGGTCCAGCGTAATATTTCCCGCGGGGGTGGATACCTCAATATTTCCATCGGCGGGGAGTGGCATCCAGTCGCCTATGATGAATGCCCCGTCGAATGCGTCGAGCAGGCCGTTGGCATGGTCATGAGGTACAGGCCTCGGCATTACACCGATTGTAATGGCGTCGAAATACCTGGCGGCGAATTTGGCGCCGATACAGTGGCCGAGCCGCGAGATACGCAGAGCCAGCACTGTCTCCAGTCGCCATCCGGGTGCGAATGGTGGAATGAACCACGGACGTCCTGTGCGCAGAATGGCGGAGTCGGGGACTACAGTCACCGGCGTGGCAGAGTCGAAGGGGGCGTCGGGGCGCCTCATGCTTACCACCGCTTTCATGATTCAAGCGAGTTTTTAAGTTCGAGTCTGTTGTACATTACCGCCAGATGTGCATATATGGATGTATTGGTAATGACGATTCCTTCAGGAGCTGTGATGCGGAAGGGTGTGAAGTTCCACAGCGCCTTTATTCCGGCGTCGACCATTGCGTCGCATACCTCCTGGGCTACATGAATCGGTACGGCAATGATGCCTATTTCGGCCTTTAGCGACGGGATAAGCTGGGCAAAGCGGTTCATGTCGTAAATGGGCACTCCGCATATGGCCGTGTCGACTACATCGGGATTGATATCGAATCCGGCTACTATGCGCAGACCGTAGTTAACCAGTCCGGAATCCTGTATGAGCGATGCCCCGAGGCTGCCTACACCTATCATCACGGCGTTGTGTCCACGCTTGAATCCGAGGAAATCCTGGAGCTCATGCTCAAGGACGGCAACCTCGTATCCTATGCGAGTCTTGCCTCTTATGTTGAGAAATGACAGGTCTTTGGCTATCATCGAAGCGTCTACGTTGATTTCTTTTGAAATCTGGGTCGATGATACATAGTCGACTCCTCGCTCTTTCAGCAGCCCTACATAAGCGAGATACCATGGCAGACGGCGCAGCGTGGGCTCGGGGAGCTCACGCAATGTTGCCTGTGATTGTATTTGTATATTTTCGCTCACGTTGATGTATCTGTATTTTCGGCTGCAAAATTACGAATTTTTTTGCCGATTTTCTATCATTCGGGCGATGAAAAGCATTAATAGCATGTTTAATAGCTTGTTTAATAATAAATGTTGCCGCCAGGGTCGTATAGCTTGAGACGATTTTCGATATGTGACGAAGGAGTGTAC
>NZ_JAIDKI010000038.1 GCF_029051885.1 Muribaculum sp. | reverse complement strand
TTGCTCCCTCACTGCGCGAACACATCTGCACGACGATTGACCGCCCCAGCGTTAACAAATATTGGGGAACGGGGTCTTAATTGCAGTGTCGCAAATCGTGCAGTGCTATATTGCCGGGCATCTGTGGAAGAGCTCCATCTAATAATTTGATAATGATTATGGACCGGCGATGCGAATTGCTGTCAAAATGCTGATTGCCAAATGAATGTTGGAATGCGGAGAGTGCTTTATCTTCGTTTATGTCAAAAATTCCACCTATTACGGTATGTATTACACCGCATGGAGAGGGGTGTTATGGCTATATTTGCATATTCCGTAGCGAGATATACGGAATGGGTAATCTTAAATCGACATAACAATAATCTTAGATCCATAAACTGCATGAAATTAAATCCAAGTTTCCTGTGTGCTTCATCGGTCGCACTGTTTGCCGCTATTTCGGCAGATGCTGCAATAGAGGGATCTCTTGATCCGGCTTCAGTCGTGGAGCAATGGAGCAATTCTTCGACTTATCCCAAAGTAATTGACATCAATTTCAGCGATGAAAGCTGGCCTTCAACCTGGCAGAAAGAGACCGGGCGTGACTGCCCGGAATGGGCCGACGGAGGATATGTCAACGCCGTACTAACCACTCCGGCCAATGGCGATGCCTCGGATGTAAACTACCCGGTGTTGTTCCACAACTGTACTTTTGCGACCAAGAAGTCGTTTAACGGTAGAGCCGGAGTGACGGCCGCTTTTGCCCGACAGTACTATCTTGGCGATAAGTGCACCGGCAACAGTTCATCGACATACAATAATTGGACGGTAAAAGGGCACACACATTATCTTGAAGATAACATTACCTATGATGACAAAGGCAAACCTAATTATGGAGAAGCCGGCTTTGTACAGATGTGCCGTAATGCAGCCATTAACGGCGAGTCGATGCACGGCTGGATGGAAATAGACCATATACCGTATGTCGACATAATCCAATGGTCATGGTCATCTACATCCTGGGGACGAGGCATCAAATGTGATTACAAAACAGGCGATGGCGAATGGAAGCCACTTGTATGGATGGGATCAGAACGTCCGAAGAATGGCTGGACTGTATTCTCTGATCAGGGATACTTCATGGAGAATAAAATCGATGCTCATGATGTATCTATCCGCTGGCGTGTATGGGATGGCGAGATAAAGGACAATCCCGTACAGAGCGATGTGTTTACCCAGTACGCCGACCCGATGGCCGAGCTCCAAGCACCACGTGTGCATAAAATCCAGATTTTCGGTACTGAAATCACATCTGACGATGCAAAATATGCGCGAGAAAATCCAATAGGTAATATCGGTACACCTTCCGACCTTAGCGACTACGATTTCTCTGGAGACACACAGACAAAGCCATCCCCCGATGCTGATGCTGAGATTGTCACTTACACCGTGGGAACGTCGGGAAATGTTGATTACGGCAGTATTCAGGAGGCAATAGATGCAATCCCGGCATCCACACGTGGTATCATTTACCTGCGTCCGGGCATATATGAGGAGAATGTATATGCCGGTCGCAAGGGTGACGAGCCGAAATTTATCAGTATCATAGGCGAAGACCCCGCTACTACCATAATCACTTCTTCTACCAATCGTGGAGGCAGTAATTCAGGGAACAGCTATCTGGACTGTGCCGCTCTCAATGTATTTGTCGACCGATTTTATGCCGAGGGCATAACAATACGCAATACATCAGGAAATGTCGGTCAGGCAGAAGCTCTTTATACAGCAGGTGACGCACATGTATTTAACAACTGTGTGATTTCCGGCTATCAGGATACCTATAAGGCCAATGTCGGCAGTCGAGGCTATTTTGTCAACTGTGTGATTTCCGGTGCTACAGATTTTATTTACGACGGAGGTCTGGAGTGGTTTGAGAACTGTGAAATCCGATGCCTGAAAGGTGGAGGCTACATTACCGCTCCGGCAGAGACAGCGATGCCTATGACTAAACTCCTTTATCCGGAACTTAGTGCCGAGCGCTTCTATCCGGGACTGTTTTTCCGTAATTGCCGCATAACATCCGAGAACGGAGTGGCAAATGGAGCATATACCCTCGGACGACCATGGAAAGAGACCTGTGGCTCGATGTTTATACGGTGTATACTCGGCAATCATATCAACCGTGCAGGATGGTCAGCCTGGAATGGCACTGAAAACAATGCATCGCTTTATGAATACAAAAATATGACTTTGAACGGCGAACTTGCAGATGTTACCGCGCGCGCGTCGTTCAGTCATCAGGCTACCGACAGCGAAGTCGAGGAGTATATGAATCCCGAGTTTATGTTTGGCAAACTGTCGGATATAGAGTTTGATTACTCTTCGATACTTCGCGGTTGCGCTACACCCCGCAATTTTGAGATAACAGACAATGGCATATTCTGGGATGCGGATGAAAATGCAGTCGCATTCATCATATATAAGAATGGCGAGTTCTGCGGCATATCGGTCAAACCGGAGTTCACCGAAGGCTTTGAGTCAGGTGCGTCATATGCCGTACGCTCCGTATCGCGACATGGCGTAATGTCATCTCCGGTCAATGCATCTGAGGCCCGTTCGCTTCTTGCATTTCCTTCAGCCGAGGGATTCGGCAAATATACCTCAGGAGGCCGAGGAGGCCGGGTTGTTACCGTGACATCTCTTGCCGATGACAATTCCGAGGGAACTCTGCGATGGGCATTTGAGCAATACAAGGGCGAGCCGATTACTATAGTTTTCGCAGTCACTGGAAATATCCAGCTGAGCCGTGAATTGCGAGTAAGTCGCTCTGATTGGACTCTTGCCGGTCAGACAGCTCCAGGCGACGGAATCCTTATCAGCCGCAATAAAGTCAATTTTGGTGGTTCCGGCAATTTCATTGTACGAAATGTGCGCTTCCGTATTGGTCAGAAGAGCATGTCCGGAGAGATTCTTGCAGAGAATGCATGTGGCGCGGAAAACTGTTCCGATTTCATCTTTGACCATTGTGTTTTCGGATGGTCGGTAGAGGAAAATATGAATACGGCAGATGCCCATTTCCTTACTGTACAACATTCGATGGTGCATGAGGGCCTGTATAATGCAGGGCATTCCAAAGGCGCGCGAGGATACGGATGTCAATGGGGAGGCTCTCCGGCTACATATCATCATAATCTGCTTGCCCACAACAATTCCCGTTCTCCTCGATTCAATGGTGCACGTGGGGAAGATTATGTAGTGTTTATGGAATATGTCAACAATGTGAATTACAACTATGGCTCCAGAGGAGGATGCTACGGTGGTGAGAACACTGCGGCAATCACATCTTATAACGGACTTAATTCCGCTCATGAGTGTAATTT
>NZ_JAIDKI010000037.1 GCF_029051885.1 Muribaculum sp. | reverse complement strand
CGGCAACCCGTCCTCGGGGAATTCAAAAAATTAGCTGTTATTAATTCAATTCCAATGAAAAATTTTTCAGCTGTTGTAATCCTTGTGAGCTTTTGCTCGCAGGAACTATTTTTTGGAGGGCGGCGTCGGCGGGATGATGGCCGGCGCCGCCTTTTTTATCAGTGTGAGTGGAGGGAGTGGATTACTTCACCACCTTTATAGCCTTAACGCTGCCGTCGGCCATGGTCATCTTCTTGATGACAACACCGTTGGCCTCGCCGGCGAGCTTGCGGCCCTGGAGGTCGAAGTATTCGGTAGCTACAGCCTCACCGTCGGCTACTACGTCGCCGATACCCGACATATCGTGTGCGGGGAGGTTGATGGTAAGAGTAGTGCCGAAATTATTAAATTTAATCCATGAATCGGCTGGGATATCACCTAAGGCGAGGATGCCAATTTGGCGTACTGAGGAATAGAATACTACGCCAGCGGCGTTTGTTCCGTTATCTCCATTAGTGATATTGACATAAATCAGGTCCTTAAGTTCGGGAGTTGAGTATTCGATTGATTTTAATAACTCCTCCTTGGAAGCATCAGAATGAGCCACAACTAAAGTCATGTTGTTTCCCTCTACCTCGAAGAACTCGGCATCAACTACATTGTCTGTAGGATCGATATTGTAACCACCTGTTGTGTTGATAAACTTGAAGACAGGAGTGAGAGCAGGATACTTTATATCCATCTCGAGACCCATTGAGGGGTAAATGGTGTAGGTCTGATCTGTTGAATTCGTCCAGTTAATGTCTACAGGAACAGGAGCAAGCTGATTGTTGACTGTATAAATCGCGTATACGTTATTACGATTATATACATCGGGATTATATGGAGGAAGTGATGAATCGTATACGAATTTGTCGGCTGTGGGTACGAACGAAGGCAGATTGTCAACACCTGTCACTGCGAACATGTATGTTGTATTGGGTTCCAGTGTGATGTATTCAGATTCTGTTTCCTCGTCGAAGAATTCGATGTGTACGTATTCGATGCCACCATTGATAGCCTTTTCAAATGAGTGTACACCGCTCCAGATGGTTTCCCATTTTTCTACAGCGTTTTCTCCTTCACCTTCTTGGGTTATTTTATAGAGGAATACGTCAACTTCATCTCCTGCATTGACTGTGACAACAGCAGAGACGCCAATTGATGAGAGTATGGCATTAGTTGCAGGTCCTGTGGTAAAAACCTCACCATAGCCAAGGAAAGCATCGGCACTAACTCCATAATTTTTAAGAGTATTTGCAAGAACTTTGTTGCGGACGTCCTTTGCGGAAGATGAGTAGAATGCATCAGCCTTATATCCGGCACCAATGGAATTGCTATAGCTTAAGACTTCTGTTGCGTGGCTGTAATTGACGACACGAGAACGGTTGCTAAAATTATACCAGCCTGCATTGGCCTCATAGTAGTCCTGTACGCCTCTATTGAATGCGCTTGAACCTCCTACTAACATGTAGTCGGGAACAAGACCATTGTCACCTTCAGTTCCAATAGTAAAGTCTTTATCGCCAAGAGTGAGCTGGGGTACTGGGAATCCGGAATAGTTTTCAATTCGATAAGACGCAAATCCTGTGGTCAAATCAAGTTCTGATGTCTTAAAGACATTGTAACCGTTGTCGTTGAAGGCACCTGTTGCAAAATACCATTCATATGATGAAGATTCATCTATATTTATTTTGCCGTCTTCACCGATGTAATATGATGAATTGTAGAAGGTAATATCGGTGCCTGCAGGGAGAAACCAATCTCCATTATGGTCGACATAGTAAGTACCAACGCTACCATCCTCTTTGTTCTGATTAATCCAGGTGATGGGGAATAGTGTGAACTGAGGATAGAGGTAGAATGGAGTTATAGCTTCGGCATCGGCAGTGTTGGCTTTCTTGACAACAGGAGCGATTTCATCATTCTGAAAACGATGATTGATTGTTTTCTCAGCCTTAAGGTTTTGTGATGCATCCTTTTTTACTGCAACTGTAACCATGGGTTCTGTCTCTACCTGAGGAAGAGGCTTTACTGTAATAATCGCAGGTGTATTGCCGGCAGAAACGAGCAATACATTGCAAAGTAAAATTGAAGAAAGGGTAAACTTTTTCATAAACGCAATATATTGGTTAATAGAAATATTATCAAGGATTAAGTGAGGAATGATTGACGCGGAAATAATGTCTTCCGCGTCAATCATTATTGATTATCGGAGAGTCACTTTAAAGTATTCGGAGGAATCGTTGATATTTGTAAATGTCAGTTTCTCAGGGGCCATGGGGCTCTCGGTAGTAACCTGCCATGTTGTAGCCGAGATGTGCTGGAGCAGAGATTTCAAGGCCGGGACTTTTGCGATACGGTTCAGACCGTTGGTATCGCCTTCGTCACCGGTAAATGACATCTTTATTGTGTCATCTTCGCCATATGTATAGTCACCATATATGGCACCCAATGATGTGGAGCGTTTCACTCGCATTGTCACTGCGTATCGTTTTGAATTAATGTTGTAGTTGAAATACAGAGCCTGTAGACCCTGGTATGTCGATATTGCGGCAAAGTCTGCTACAGTCTGGTCGATAAGAGTCTTTACAGTGCCGGCGGCGGCATCGAAATCTATGTTCCAGGAGAACGATTGCATACCGAATATTTCGGCAAATGAGCTGTTGAGGGCGAACTCTACGTCGCGGTCGGTGCAGCGGAGTGTGCCGTCGGGGTTGAATGCGAAGTTCTGGATGGCGATGTCGGGGAGACGGTCCTCGAAGCCTTTGTAAGGCTCGCGGAGGCGGATTCCGTCGGGAGTGTAGATGAAAGGTACCTTTACTGTCTCCATGATGGGGTCGTCGTCGTCGGCAAGGATGCTCATTACGCCTGAAGTAAGGTTGCTGAGGTGGAGCTCATGTCCGCCTACAGTTATCTTAAGGTCGCCGAATCGGTTGGAGAAAGTATTCTCGGCGAGACGGTGGACAGTAGCGAAATAAGTGTCCCAGTCGGTATCGTCGGCAAGGCGGCGCATACGCATGGTGATACGGGTCTTTTTGCCACGGAGTATTATCTCGTTTTCCGACTTTGAGAGCACTACAAACTCGTAGTCGCCGTTGTGGCCGTAGCCCGACTCGTTTACGTCATAGTCTTTTCCGCTGACGGCGCTTTTTTCCTGCGGGCCGATGGGGAAGGGGACGTTGTCGGGGTTGTATGTGGGCGATGGGAGGTTGTAGGGCTCCGAGAAGATGTGGAGCATGCGGTTGAATGTGTCGAAGGTAAGCACGGGTCCGTCGTCGGAGATCATCTTGTAGAGCGATGTCTCATGCTGCACGGCGTAGCGGTCCTGCGACATGAATGCGTTGGCCACCCAAGCGTTGGAGCCTGCCATTTCGACCGACTCGTCGTTGTGGAACTTCATGAGAATCACGTAGCCGGGTTCCCACTCGTTGTCGGCGAAGTATGATAGTTCCCAGCCGTTGGGCGCGCTTATGAGGAGCGCCTTTGTCTCGGTCTTAGCTGCGTCCATACGTACGGCTGCAGCGTCGTCGAATATGTCTTCTTCCTTGTTGGAGCAGGAAGTGGCGGCAAGTCCGGCTATTGCGAGCAGTGCTGAGGCTGTAAGGAATCTGCTGTATAGTTTCATTTTAGTGTAATCAGTATCTGTGATGTTGATTGCTTAATATGGATTGCGCAGGTGGATTACTCTGCATCCTCGACTTTGTCGATATCTTCAATCTGCTGGAGTAGCTCATCGATATCGATGTCGCTCTGACGCTCCTGAACGAGGGCGCGGAGGGCGTCCATGTCGATGCCCCATGCGGAGGCAAACCACTGGCGGGCGATTGACACCTTTTCGAGGATGATGGCCCGGCCGTCGAGATTGTCGCCGCCATCGTTGGTATCGACCGATGCTGCTGCGGGGTGCAGTTTGATACCTTTGTCGGTATAGTTGGTCTTGAGCCAGCTTTCAAACTCAGCTACAGTATTGAACTTCTTGCCGCCTCCGGCGATATGGTAGAAGTAGTCGTTGACATACTCGTAGTCGGGGTTGTTGCATGAGCCTGTAGCGTCGATGGTAAGCTCGAGATTGGTGAGGTAGTACACTTCGTCGCGCTCGGCAACCTGACCGACATATGTCTTTCGTCCGGCCTCTTCGTCGCCCGGACGATAGTAGTAGTAGCAGAATCCGTATTTTCCCATTGCGGCATCTTCGGTGCCTGTGGCATCAAGGCCTTTGTGCACGCCGTTGCCCCACATCTTATAGAGGGCGTTGCTGACGATGCCGTCTTCAATCTCTACCCATCCGCGATCGGCGAGCCAGAGGGTAAGCTCCCATTCGTCGGGGGTGCGCACGATGTAGTTGGCGCAAGTCTCGGCGAAGTCCTCGCGAGCCTGTCCAGAGGCGTAGGGGGATGTGAATCCGAGCGAACATGTGGGGCCGCAGAGACGTTCCTGCCAGGTGTTGGGCTCGTAGTTGGCGGCGTTGATTTCGTCGAAACTTTTGGGGTAGGTCTTAGTCTGGTGGAGGATGTGGGAGAACTCGTGGTGCATGGTCTTGAAGTAGAGTGCATTGAGCTTCTTGGGATTCTCAGGGTCGAGGTTGTTGACCACGAAGAGCGAGACTTTCAGACCACCCTCGGCGAGACCGAGGATTTCGGTGCCGGTAGAGGGGTTGACTGCCGACGAGCCGATGATGTGGAGCATCTTGGGCCCGTACTGGCGGAGGAAGTCGGAGCTGCCGGTAATCTGGTCGTATACGTCGTACCAGAGGTATTTGGTGAGCACGGCGAGCTGCATTGACTTGTCGAGCGATGCGGGTACGAGATTGTAGTCGGGGTCGGTGGCGAGTGACTTCATGCGATAGGTGAATGTCATGTTGTACTCGTCGAGGTAGTTCTTCTTCACCCACTTGTCGAACTTGTAGGTAGGCGATGTGGGGTCGAGCACATCGGGATCCGGCTGGAATATGGACACCGGGTCGAGATCATCGTCGCTGCTGCAGGAGGTGAACGCTCCGGCAAGGGCGAGGCAGACGGCTGAACCTATGATATATTTTTTCATCGTGATGTCAGATTGAAATAGTCGTTATTAAGGACGTGTGGAGATCGGCTTCTTGTAGCTCTCGGTAGAGAGAGTGGCGTCGGCGTCGGAGCCTCCTGAGGAGATGGGCAGACGGTTGTTTTCGGGGAATCCGGCAGAGAGCACGTCGGCGGGAATCTGGAACGCGCGGCGGGGATCTCCGAGTGTGAGATGCTCTACGCGCGAGCGTCCGATCTTGTGGGTAATCTCGATACCGTTGCGGCGGATGTCGAACCAGCGGTCGCCCATGTCGAGACGCTCGAGGCGGCGGAAGTGGAGCACGCACTCAACGAGGTGCTGGATGTCGGCGCCGTAGTTCCATGAGGCGTTGGCGGGGGTGCACACCTGGTCGATGTTTACGGGGCTTACGATTCCGTTCTTGCGGAGCTCGTTGGAGTCGCCTTCATCGGCATAGAATTTGTTGATTACCTCGAGTGTGAGCTTGCAGTCGGGCTTGTCGCTTACGGGAAGGTTATTCCAGCGGTTGGCGTCCCATGCGCTGAGGTCGGCCACGGCCTCGGTAATCTTGCGCATATAGATGCGGGCCTCGGCGCGGGTGAGGAGCACTTCTTCCTTGGTAAACTCGGGGCGGATGTGGTGTACGTAGCCGATACCTGCGATTTTGTCGGTGTATTCGAAGAATTCGAACATCGGCGCGTAGAGAGAGCCGTATTCACTCTGTCCGCGGTAGTAGAGCTTACCGCTCATGCAGGGGTGGAAGTTGTACTTTGTCCAAGTCGGGCCCACTGAGTGGGTGGTGGCATTCTTGGCCTCGCGGTTGTGGGCGTATTTAAGTCCAACAACGCGGTAGTATATCGATGAAGTGGCCATGAGCATGAGGTTGCCGGGGTCGGAGGGGTCGATATATGCCTGGGTAAGCGCATCGGCTGTGGTGAAGGTCTTAGTCCAGAAATTGCGCATCGAGGAGGGTGCTCCTGCATCGCCGAGGGCTATTGTGGCATGCTTCTCGGCGAGGTCGTACTTGCGTGCGAAGAGGTAGAAGCGTGCGGCGAAAGCGTGGGCGGATGCTATTGTAAAGTGGTATTTGGGAGCGAGGGGATGGAGGTTGTCGTTGACGAGGGGGAGTCCTTCAACGAGGTCCTGCTCGATGCGGTCGTATACGTCGGCGAGGTTTCCGCGGTCGTACTCGGGCTTGAGTTCTTTCTCGACATCAATCATGTAGGGGATGCCGGGGATTGACTTTGAAGCCTCTGCTCCCGCATAGGGGAGACAGAAGAGGTTGGCGAGGAGGAAGTGGTGGTAAGCGCGGCTTACGAGAGCCTCTCCCTTCTGAGCTTCCACTTCAGAGCCACGGCCCTCTGCCTCGAGCTGCTCGATGGCCTGGAGGGCGTAGTTGCAGACAGCGATTGCGTGGTAGGCGCCGGCCCATATATGGGAGGGGGTGTCCTGCTGGATACCGCTCTTGATTTCTTCCCATGCGAAAGCCTCGTCGTCGGCGGGAGCGTAGTTGGAGTTTCCGCTGAGGTTGTAGCGCACACCGTTTTCATCGGGCGAGGTGTTGTCGACGATGTTGTCGGATGAGAGCTCGCAGATGGTGGCGTGGTTGCCGTCGGAGTAGGCGTTGACCAGCAGCTGGGTGACCTGCGTGGGTGTGGATATGGTCACGCGGTTGTCGGGCGTGTGGTCGAGGAAGTCGTCGCAACCGGTGAGGGCCACGAGGATTCCTGCCAGGGGTATATATTTTAGATTCTTGAGTTGCATTGTCTTAAGAATTTTGATGGATTAGAATCCGAGACGCACGGTGAATGTGAACTGCTTGGGAGTCGGGGTAGCCACACCTCCGGAGTTGAAGAACTCGGGGTCCTGTCCGTTGAGCTTCTTGTCGGAGTAGATGAGGAAGAGGTTGGTGGCTGCGAGCTTGAACGATGCCGAGCGCATGCGGAGTTTCTGCATGAACGAAGTGGGGACGTCGTAGCTGATTGAGATGTCCTTCATGCGGATGAAGTCGCCTTTGGCTATGCGTGCGGTCGAGTAGTTGTAGGCGTTGAACGCATAGTTGAGGTAGGGGTCGTTGTGGGTCTGGACCTTTGATGCGATTACGGGAATGTCGGTGAATTTCTCGTCGCCGGGGTTTACCCAACGGTTTTTGAACTCACGCGGCATGGCTGTAAGGTCGTTGTAGGATTCGGCGAATACGGGGTCGAGGCGAATCTTGTTGCCGAACGAGTAGGTGATAAACACGTTGGCATGCCAGTTGCGCCAGCGGAACACGTTGCCGAAACCGCCGGTGATTGTGGGGTCGGTGGGACCTTCGTATACGAGGTGGTCCATCTTCTCGAACTCCTGGAAGTTGAAGTCGGAGGTGGTGAGCTCGCCGTTTTCGTTGATGAAGGTGGGGAGACCCTCGTCGTTAAGACCCATGAAGGGGATGGAGAAGAGGGCACGCACGGGGTAGCCTTCCATCGGGTAGCCGTTGCCGGTGATGAGGTCGATTACACGCGACTGAGCGTCGAGGTTGGTAATCTTGTTTTTGGCGTAGGCGAATGTGAGGTCGGTCGACCAGGAGAAGTCGCGGCCCTGGAAGTTGCGTGTCGATACGGTGAACTCGACGCCGTGAGATGCCATTTCGGCAACGTTGCCATACTTCTGGTTCTCACCGCCGACACCCTGGGTGAAGATGGTGCCGATGAGGTCGTAGTTGTTACGGCGGTACCAGTCGAAGACGAAGTTGACGCGGTTGTTGAAGAATCCGAGGTCTACACCGATGTTGAGCTCGTGCTTCTTCTCGTAGGTGAGCTCGCCGTTGGCGATAGACTCAAGCTCGATACCGAGTTCCTTTACGGAGCTGCTCGGGCGCCAGGGGTTGTAGGGGTTGAAGATGGCGGTGGCGTTGGACACGTAGTCGGGGCCTGAATCGGCTGTCAGCGAGTAGGAGCCCTTGAGAGTGGCGTGGCTGATAGTAGGCATGAGAGCTTCCCAGAAGGGCTCTTCGTGGGCGTTCCATGCGCCTGACACGTTCCAGGTGGGGAGCCAGCGTGATTTGCGGGCCTTACCGAGCTTGTTGGTGCCTTCGTAGCGGGCTGTACCGGTGATGATGTAGCGTGCGGCGTAGGAGTATGTGGCTGTGCCGAAGAAAGCGGCGCTGCGGCGGTAGGTCCACTGGTTGGAGTAGTAGGTGGAGCCTTCCTCTACCTGCTGCTTGAAGAGGTTGTAGTCGACGAAGGGGATGTTACCGTTTTCGTAGCAGAATCCCCATCCCTGGAACGACACGGCGTTGCGGTCGGTCTTGGCTACTTCGGTACCTACCATGGCGTTGATGATGTGGTCGCGGTTGATGGTAGTGTTGTACTGAGCGTTGAATCGGAAGTCGAGCTGCGAGATAGAGTAAGCGTTGTTGAAGTATATACCACCCTGGGGGAGGATTGTCTCGGGGAGTGCGTTGGGATCGTCGGGGTTGGTATAGAGGTACTTGTTGGCGTCGCGGATGGTGGCATCCTCGGGGATGATACCTGCGCGGTATGCGTTGGCCTGGTTGGAGTTGTCCTTTACGAAGTGCTCGGAAGTTGAGCGCTGGTAACGGTATGAACCGAGGGCAGTGAGGTCGAGGCCCTGGAAGGGACGCCAGTTGAGCTCGCCCTGGAACTTGAGGTCGGTCACGCCCAGCTCGATGTAGTTGTTTTCGAGCTCGTCCTTGATGTTGAAGGATGCATAGTTGCGGGTGTAGTATTCGTCGGCGTCAAGCGTACGGGAAGTGTTGAGGGCGTAGCTGTAGGGGTTGATGTCGAATCCGCGCTTTACCTGTCCGGACACAACGTCGGTCTCCTGCGAGAGTGTACCGGGAGCGGTCTGCTTACGGTAGCTGTCGGAGGTGAGGAGGCTTACGCGTACGGTGGGTGAGAGGTCGTAGGATGCGTTACCGTTGAATGTGTAGCGCTGTACTTTCGACGAGATGGTCCATCCCGGGTCGTTCATTACCGAGATAGAAGAGTAGAAGCGACCTTTGTCGGTACCGCCCGACATGCTTACGGCGTGGTTCTGCATGATGTTGTTCTGGAACAGTTCGTCGAACCAGTCGGTGTTGCGGAACTCGGCCTGACGGAGGTAGTTGTACTGAGCCTCCTGGGTGTTGGGCAGGCCGAACGAGCCTGTAGCGGGGTCGTATTTGTTGATGAGCTGGTACATCTTGCCGAACACACCGGACTCTGATGCCTTGGTGAGCGACGAGAGTTCGAGCCATCCCTTTTCGAGCATTTCCTTGTATACGCCCATCTGCTCCTGCGAGTTCATGATGTTGAAGTCGCCGTAGCGGGGCTTCATGCGGTATGTGAACTCGCCGGTGTAGTTGAGGGTAGTTGTGCCGGCTTTACCTTTCTTTGTGGTAACGACAATCACACCTGCCATCGCGCGCGCACCATATATAGATGTGGCGGAACCGTCCTTGAGAATCTGGAACGACTCGATGTCGTCGGCGTTGAGGCCTGCGATAGCTGATGAAATAAGGGTTGTTGCGTCGCCCGACGAGAGGTCGTCGGCCGATACCTCTACGGCATCTTCGAGTACGACACCGTCGACCACCCAGAGTGGCTTGGAGTTACCGTAGATTGATGTGGCACCGCGCACACGGATTTTGGGAGCGGTACCGAATGTGCCTGATACGTTCTGCACCGACACACCGGCTGCACGGCCTTCGAGAGAACGGGAAATATCGCTAACACCGGAGAGGCGGGCATCCTCTGCGTCAATTTTGGTAGTCGCGCCGGTGAATAATCGTTTGTCCATCTTAGACATACCTGTAACCACTACCTCACCGAGCTGCTGCGCATTGCTTTCGAGCTTGATTTTGAGGGGTGAAGATGATGCCTTAACCTCGGTAGGCTTCATACCCACGTATGTCACCACGAGCGTGGAGCCGGCCGACGGCACGCTGAGCGTGAAGTTTCCGTCGAGGTCGGTAGAAGTGGCGATGGCAGCCTTGCCTTTAACCGCTACCGTGGCGCCAATCAGAGGCTCATCATCTTCTGCGGAATAAACAACACCTGTTACACGGACCTGGGCCCACATGCCGATGCATGCGCACAGTGTCACCAATAACAGCATAATTCTTTTCTCCATAGAATTGAATGTAATAATAATAATCTTTAGGCGCGACTCACAATTAACATATAGCACGATTCTCCGGGCGGTCGCACTAAATAATAACCCGGCGATGTGCGTTGATAGACTTTCTCATGCGCCGCCGACATAGCAAAACGACATGCGCTGAATCATGGTCTAAGGCAATCAGAAAGATTGTATTTTGCTGATTGGACTTACAAAGGTATGCGATTTGTTTTATAAATCAAAACATTGTGCGTTAAATTTAAAGTTAAAAAGTCATTGTGCCATTATGAGCGCTACTTGTGTGTCATTTTGTAAGAATTAATGCAGATGACAGTCTCTGCCGGAGACTCCGGCATTGCATGGCAACAGCCATGCAATATGTAATTGGCTGATATATAGCGAGTAGTATATGATATGGGCTTATTTTAAAATTGTTTAAATAATGTAGATAAAGATGTAATCAGCGTGTTTTCCGAGGGTTAAAAATATGTTATAATGTTGTGATTTTCCGTAGCATGATAATATTCGGTAACAAATTGAAACAAAAAGAAAGTCCCTCCGGGAAATCGGAGGGACTTTGTATGCCGTGCGGCGGTATTATCAGTCGCGGCTGCTGCCGAAGAAGCGGAGCAGATAGAGGAAGAGGTTGACGAAGTCGAGATATAGCGACAGGGCTCCTATCGTGGCGAGGCGGCTGTCGGCCATAGCGCCCGACTGGGCCCACTCCTTTACCTTCTGAGTGTCGTAGGCTGTAAGGCCGATGAATATCAGCACGCCTGCGGCCGATATAATCCAGTCGAGCACGCCGTTTGACCAGAAGATGTTGACTATGATGCAGATAATCATGCCAAACAGGGCCATGTAGAGGAACGAGCCGATTTTGGTAAGGTCGTTGGACGTGAAGTAGCCGTAGACGCTCATCGCGCCGAACACTCCGGCCGTGATAAGGAATGTCTTGAAGATGGAGTCGAAGCTATAGGCGCAGAATATCAGCGAGAACACCACGCCGTTGAGCACCGCGTAGAGATAGAACAGGCCGGTGGCCACACCTCCCGACATGCGCTTCACGCCTCCCGAGATGGAGTAGACCATCACCAGCTCAACGATGAGCAGGCCCCAGTATACCCAGGTGTGTGTGGCGAGGAAATAAGTGAGCCCGGGGATGGCTCCGACAGCAAACGATGCGGCTGTGGTCACGAGCAGGGCAAGGAACATCTTGAGGTAGACGTTGCGCATCACGTGGGACACGCGCATGTCGAGTGCGTCCTGGCTGGGGTTGTAGTTGTTGTAGTTCTGAGGATACATAATAGATAATGTGTTGATTCAGTCTTGGTTTTTGTGATTCAGTGTAACGGGGCGGCATCAGCCGCGCCCATTACACTATAACGCTTAGACTGAAATAATAAAGGAGGGATTAATATTAAAAGATGTTAACGCATCACATGCGTTCGGGCACCTCTATGCCGAGGAGCCACATGCCGCGGCGCACCACGTCGGCAGTGAGGGCGCTGAGCGCGAGGCGCATGGCACGTACGGCGGTATCGGGCTCGTTGAGTATGGTGCAGTCGTGGTAGAACTGATTGTACTCCTTCACCAGATCGTAGACATAGTTGGCCACGAGCGCGGGCGAGTAGCTGCGTCCGGCTTCGGCCACGAGCGCCGGGAAATCGGCCAGATGCTGTATGAGCGAAGTTTCCTTCTCGTTGGGCTCGACGGTGTCGTATCCCTCGATGGCGATGCCGGCCTCGGCGGCCTTGCGGAGCACCGAGCGGATGCGCGCGTAGGTATACTGTATGAAGGGGCCGGTGTTGCCGTTGAAGTCAATCGACTCCTTGGGGTTGAAGGTCATATTCTTGCGCGGGTCAACCTTCAGCAGGAAGTATTTGAGCGCACCCATGCCCACGATGCGGGCCACTTCCTCGGCCTCTTCGGGCGACATGTCGCCGCGGCCACGCTCGTTGCTCACCTCGCGGGCTCCCTGTATCATCTCGTCCATGAGGTCGTCGGCGTCGACCACAGTGCCCTCGCGGCTCTTCATCTTGCCCTCGGGGAGCTCGACCATGCCGTAGGAGAAATGCACAAGGTCCTTGCCCCACTTGAAGCCCAGACGGTCGAGCAGCAGCGACAGTACCTGGAAATGGTAGTTCTGTTCGTTGCCCACGACGTAAATCATCTTGTCGATAGGGAAGTCCTGGTAGCGCAGTTTGGCGGTACCGATATCCTGGGTCATGTATACCGATGTGCCGTCGGAGCGGAGCAGGAGCTTATGGTCGAGTCCCGCATCGGTAAGGTCGGCCCATACCGAGCCGTCATCCTTGCGATACATGATACCCTTCTCCAGACCTTCGAGCACCTTGTCCTTACCCTCGAGGTAAGTTTCGCTCTCATAATATATCTTGTCGAAGTCGACACCCAGACGCTTGTATGTCTCGTCGAATCCGGCGTATACCCACTCGTTCATCATCGCCCACAGCGCGCGCACCTCGGGGTCCTTCTGTTCCCAGCGGCGCAGCATCTCGCGGGCCTCCTGCATCAGGGGCGCGGCATTCTTGGCCTCCTCTTCGCCCATTCCGCCGGCCACAAGAGCCTTCACCTCTTCTTTATAATGCTTGTCAAACAGCACGTAGAAGTCGCCGATCAGATGGTCGCCCTTCTTTCCGGCCTTCTCGGGAGTCACGCCCTCGCCCCACTTCTGCCATGCCAGCATCGACTTGCAGATGTGTATGCCTCGGTCGTTGACTATGTTGGTCTTTACCACACGGTTGCCGCATGCGCTGAGTATGCGCGACAGGCTGTAGCCGAGCAGATTGTTGCGCATATGGCCCAGGTGGAGGGGCTTGTTGGTGTTGGGCGACGAATACTCGACCATTGCCAGAGGACTGTCGGCGTCGGCTTTCTTGAAACCGAAGTCGCTGTCGGCAGCCATATGGCGCAGCATGGCGGTGAAGTAGGTAGGCTCGATTACGATGTTGAGAAAACCCTTCACCACATTGTAGCCCTTCACGGCGGGCTCATTGGCAGTGAGCCACTCGCCAATCTCCTTGCCCACAGCCTCGGGAGCCTTGCGGGCAGCTTTCACCCAGGGGAATACCACGATAGTGAGGTTGCCCTCGAATTCCTTACGAGTTGCCTGGGGCACGATGCTCGCTGCATCGGCCTCGATGCCATAGAGTGAGGCTACCGCTCTCGCTACCGCCTCCTGTATGATGCTATCAATCGACATATGCTTTATCCTTTGCGGTTTATGTTTCTTGGTTTATAAATATTTTAAGGACGCAAAGTTACGCAAAATTTGTCAGAAATCACTCACTCCTGACGAGTTTCACCCTCTCCGCGCTCTCCTCCACCTCCAGACCATACGCCTTGGCAAGTATAGTCAGAGCTTCGTTTAGATTATTTTTTGGAAGAGCGCCGGTAAATCTTTGGGAGGCCATTTCGGTCGGAGCATCGAAATGTTCGGGATAATACAGTTCAAGCCGCGAAAGCACCCCGGCCAGCTCAATATCATAAAATGTCAGTGTGCTGCTTCCAATGTCGCTGTTGAAATCGTCGATGCGCTTTACCGATATTTCACCTGTAACCCTGCTGATTGTAGCAAGATATCCGGGGGAAAGACGACAACTATAGTCGGATTGGGATGTTGACAGTTCTACCGAACCTTCTTTTAGATACACGGTTGCATCGCCGTTGTCACGACGGACATCTACCGAGAATATTGTGCCAAGTACCTTTATGTCGAAGTATCCCGTATGTACCACGAACGGACTTTGTCGATTGTGCACAACCTCAAACTCACCTTCGCCTTTCCAGTCGACATTTCGAATTTTGTCGTTGAACGATGATAATGAATAGCATATTTCCGATTCCGGAGCCATCCTTACCCTTGAGCCGTCGGGCAATACGGTAAGTAATTCTTCACCGTTGCCACTACGTATGATATGTTCATCGGCGATTACTTTTTGATAGCCGTCAAGCTGGGCCACCCGTATTCCGAGCACGATTGTGAGTGTGATGAAGATTGGCAGCATTACTGCGGCAACGGCAGCAATACACATGTATATACGGTGGCGGCGGTTTTTGAAATTTATTTCAGCAGTAAGTCGTCGAAGTAGTGTCTCTGAATTTTCTGACGTTATCCTGTAATCTGATTCCATATTGTCAGGCATGGAGTCAGAGAGATATCCGTCAATTTCGTCATCGCTCATTTGATTTACCTCTTCGCGCAGACGCTGCAACTCATTTGGCGACATTCTGCCTGAGTAGAATTTATTGAAGAGATCGTTGGCCTGCTTCATATATTTATATTGTTCGGTGGGGATTAGAGGGGATGTATTGAATGGTTATGGGATGTGCTTCTTGGGTCCTATATATCGGGCGGAATGCGTCGGCTGTTGTCGATATATGGGCTTAAACGATTGTGTAGTTCTTTGAGTGCGAGTGACAGCTGGTTGCGTACTGTCTTTTCAGAGATTCCGAGTCGTGAGGCGATTTCATCATTGTTGATTCCTTCGAGTTTCGACCATATTATCATAGAGCGCATTCTTGTCGGCATCTTGCTTAGTGTTTTGCGGAATATTCGGGCAAACTCTTCATACTCCATCGGCGAATGCTCCAATGACGGGAGAGAATTCTGATGTTCGATGTAATCTTCGTATATGGGACTGTTGACAAGTTTGCGGAAAGCGTCGATACGACGTTTGCGGGCAATTGAAAACATTAGTGGTCCAATGCCTTTTTCCGGATCTATCCTGTCGCGATTGTTCCATAGTGACAGGAATACATCGTGTACAACCTCTTCGGTCTCTTGCTTCATTCTTATTGCATCAAAGCAGTAGGCATACAGTCGATCGACATAGAGCCTATATATGGCCTCGAATGCCTTTACCGACCCTGTCCTTAGTGCGGCTGCCAGTGATTGTTCATCTTTAGAATGATGCATGAGGTTGATGGTTATGGAAATAGGTGTGATATTGCTTGTTTTCTACATTATAATTTTTGGCAAAGGTAAGCGTTTGCATGTGGGGTTCAAAGCGCTTTTTAATAAAAGTTGCAATATGTTTTTAAACATAAAAATTCGGAGGGACAATCATAAAATTGATACGAAATATCTAATGGCGCGGATATGTTCCGGAGTCGACAGACATTAGAAATCCAACTGATTATATAACCTTTAATACCACAACATGTACAAATTTATTCGTACGAGATTATTCTCGCTCTTGTTGATGTGCTTCATGGTCGCAGGCGTATGTGCCGCAGCTCCTTCCGGCCAGAATGTCACAGTCAATATCGAGAATTCTACTCTGAAGAGCCTGTTTAAGGCTATTGAGTCGCAGACAACCTACCGCTTCTCTTATCGGATGGCTATTATTGATGGGCAGAAGGGGGTCACGGTAAAAATGAAAGATACGCCTGTCAGCAAAGTGCTTGATGCGGCGTTTCGTGGAAGAGACCTCTCTTATGAGATTGTATCGCCCAATTCGATTGTAATTACTAAGAAAAGTGGCTCGACATCTCCCTCGTCCGCACAAGAAGGCAGAAAAACCATCTCCGGATTGGTGCTTGATAATTTAGGTGACCCTGCTATCGGTGCTACTGTTATGGTAAAGGGCACAAATAACGGATGTTCTACCGATATTGACGGTAGATACACCCTTGGCAATGTACCGGCTGATGCTACAATTGTTTTCTCAATGATTGGCTGTGTGCCACGTGAGATTGCAGCATCCGACGTCGATGCTCTTGCATCGGTCGAGATGAAAGAAAATGCCGAGGTGCTTGATGAGGTGGTTGTCGTGGGTTACGGCACTCAGAAGCGTGCCAATCTTACGGGTGCTGTCGCTACAATCAGTGCGGATGACATAAACAACCGCCCTGTTGCAAGTGCTGCCAATGCCCTTCAGGGTGCTGATCCATCGGTCAATCTGACATTTAACTCCGGGTCGATGGATGCCGGATATTCTATTGATATACGTGGTGCCGCATCTATCAACGGTGGCTCTCCTCTTGTGCTTTGCGATGGTATGGAGGTAAGTCTCGGCCAAATCAACCCAAACGATATAGAATCGATTTCAGTGCTTAAGGACGCCTCAGCCGCTGCGATCTACGGTGCAAAAGCATCTTCCGGCGTGATTCTTATAACTACAAAGTCTGGCAGGGATTCCGACGGAAGGGTAAATGTCAGTTATAATGGCCGATTTGGATGGCGCAAGAATACTACATCCACTGACTTCATTACCACCGGCTACGACCATGTGACTATCGTCAATAAGTTCTATCGCATAGCTCAGGGCAAGGATATGTGGGGTTATACAGGTGAAGATCTTGAGATGCTCGAGGCACGTCGCTACGACAAGACCGAGAATCCCGATCGTCCCTGGACTGTAGAGCGTGATGGCAAACTCTATTTCTATGCCAACCACGATTGGTACGACTATTTCTATCGTGATACACGTCCTGAACAGGAGCACAACGTGTCAATTACCGGAGGTAATGCCAAGACCAACTATTACGTATCGGGCCGCTTTCTTCAGCAGGACGGTATATTCAAGATATACAACGACAAGTATACCAACTACTCCTTCCGAATGAAGCTGAATGCCGAGATTTTCCCCTTCCTTCGCTATTCTGGTGGTGCCAACTTCAATTATACCAACTACAAATATGCCGGCTACTGGAACGAACAGCAGACCATACATGCTCTCCAGAGCAATATAAACTCTGCGGTAATGCCTCTGTCTCCCGACGGACAGACAATACAGTATGTAAATACAATGACAGGCGCCAACTCTCCACTTGGAGCCGGTCATGCAGGTTATCTTACGGATAATCGGTCGCGCAATTCTCGTGGAAACAAGGATTTTGTACTTACCAATCAGTTTGATATCGACATATATAAGGATCTTGTCATCACGGCATCATATGCCTACCGCTATCGCAACCGCGGTATCGAGCGCAGGGGCGTACCTTTTAATTATCTTGACAAGAGCGGCAGTGTGAAAAAATTCACATCCGGAACAGTGGAAGATTTCTATCAGGAAATAAAGTCAGACATCAACCGCCACTCTTTCAATCTGTTCGGTACATATTCCCATACATGGGAGCGCATGCACAACTTCAAGGCCGTGGCCGGTATGCAGTATGAACACCAGCGCAACACAGAGCTTAGCGTTAAAAAGACTGACCTTCTATCCGATGATCTCAGTTCAATGAGTGTGGCCAACGGCGTGGCTACCGTTACCGAGGAAATCTCTGCTTACAAGACTTTGGGTTATTTTGCACGCCTTAATTATGACTACGATGGAAAGTATCTGCTGGAAGTCAGCGGCCGTTATGACGGTTCTTCTCGCTTTGCTCCCGGCAGCCGATGGGGATTTTTCCCGTCTGCCTCAGCAGGCTGGCGTATGAGTCAGGAGAAATTCTGGGACGGTATGCAAGGATGGTGGAACAACTCCAAGCTCCGCGTGTCATATGGTTCTCTCGGAAACCAGCAGGTAAGCAACTATGCTTATTTTGATAAAATCTATACCGACAAGATTCTTACAGACTATACTTTCGACGGCGAACAACGTGCCACATACGCTACAGTTTCATCTCCGTTGTCATCAAATCTGACTTGGGAAAAGGTTATCACCTACAATCTTGGTCTTGATTTCGGATTTCTGAACAATCGACTTACTGCAACTGCCGACATCTTTGTACGTGACACCAAGGATATGCTTACCCACTCGGTGACTCTGCCGTCGGTATTCGGCGCTACCACACCAAAACAGAACTGTGCTGATTTACGCACACGCGGATGGGAATTATATCTGAGGTGGAATGACAATTTACGCCTTTTTGGACATAGACTCAATTACAGTATATCTGCTACGTTCGGCGATTATAAGTCGAAGATTACAAAATTCAACAATCCTGACAAGCTCATATCCGATTACTATGAAGGGATGACTCTCGGCGAGATATGGGGATACAAAGTAGATGGTCTGTTTGCTTCCGATGAAGAAGCTGCTGAATATCAGGCGAGAATCAATGACAAGGCTGTGAATCAGCGAGTATACAATGCCAAGACTGCGGGCGACAATAAACTTCGTGCCGGTGATGTAAAATTCATTGATTTGGATGGTAACGGTAAAATCGATGAAGGTTCAGGCGTTGTCGGAAACTCGGGCGATAAACGTATAATAGGCAATAGCATTCCGCGATACAATTATTCTTTCCGCCTTGACGTGAATTATGTCGGATTTGATGTGTCGGCTTTCTTCCAGGGAGTAGGAAAATGCGACTGGATGCCGGTGCAGAATTCGTATGATTTCTGGGGACCGTATGACTTTCCGTCGTTGTCATTTATACATAAAGACTTTCTGTCAATGTGCTGGAGTGAGGACAATCCCGACGGTTACTTCCCTCGCCAGCGCGGATACCAGACCTATGATGGAGGCTCGCTTTCTGTAGCGACTGACCGTTATCTCCAGAATGCAGCTTATCTGCGTCTTAAAAATCTTACCGTAGGATATACATTGCCGATAAAGAAGAATAGCTGGATTAATTCCGTGAGGGTATACTTTACCGGTGAGAATCTGGCCTACTGGTCTCCCCTTAAGAAACATACAAAGACTGTTGATCCTGAAATGGCGACATCTACCGGGACTTATAAGTCAAACTCAGGCACCGGTTATGGTTTCTCAAAATCGTTCTCATTTGGAGTCGATGTTAAATTTTAATCATTATCACACATTATAGAGCAATGAAATTTTCCAGATATAATATTATGTCGGTATGTGCCGCGGCGTTGATGTTTGTGTCATGCGATCTCACTCAGGAGCCGGAGGATACCATGAGTCCGGATACATACTTTAAGACTGCCACACAGCTCGGACTATGGACGCAGGGCTACTATGATATGCTTGACGGCGACGGTATTGTTGCCACTAATGCCGATGACAATGTTGACAACGCATTGGGTGAGCTTATGATGGGCCAGCGTACAGCCGCCTCTTCATCAGGATGGAGCTGGGGCGATCTGCGTAGAATCAACTACTATTTTGAGCACAAAGCATGTGATGAAAGTGTCAGCGCGCCTTACGATGCCGAAAGCTATTTCTTCAGAGCTTACTTCTATTTTGCGAAAGTACGCCGATTTGGTGATGTGCCGTATTATGACAAGGTTCTTAATGATAATGATACTGAGTTGCTTCGCAAGAAGCGCGACGACCGCGGCTATGTCATCGACCGTGTGCTTGAGGACCTTGATGAGGCATATCGTCTCGGTAGCAAAAACCGTGACCTCGTTAAAGTGACCAAGTGGACGGCTCTGGCATTTAAAAGCCGTGTAGCGCTGTTTGAAGGTACTTGGCGCAAGTATCGCGGGCTACCCGAGGCAGAGAAGTATCTTAAGGCTGCCGTTGATGCCGCCGATGAATTTATATCAAAGAGTGGCTACACTATCCAGAACACCGGTTCGGAACCATATCGTAATCTTTTCAATGCAATCGACGCTACGACTACCGAGGTAGTGCTTGCCAGAAAATATGGCAATAAAGCCAATGTGATGCATTCCATACCTTTTAATATAAAGAATGACAGACAGGGATTCACACGTCGCTTCATGAACCATTATCTTATGGCCGATGGCTCATTCTATTCATCTGTCGCTGATTATGACCGCAAGTTGTTTGCTGATGAGGTTGCCGGACGTGACCCGCGTCTTTCGCAGACTGTACTTTGTCCCGGATATATTCAGGTCGGTGCATCCAAGGTTACAGCCAACGACTTGACATCTCTTACCGGTTATCAGCCTATTAAGTATGTCGGTAATGCAAATTATGATGGATCGAAGAAAGCGTTCTCTGATTTGCCTCTTTTCCGTGCGGCTGAGGTTTATCTTAATTTCGCGGAAGCAAAAGCTGAGCTTGGCTCACTTACACAAGCCGACCTCGACCGTTCTGTCAATAAACTGCGCGACCGCGTAGGTATGCCACATCTGTCAATGGCAGATGCCAATTCCAATATTGATCCTCTGATGGTTGACTATTATCCCAATGTGACCCAAAGCGCCAATACGGGCGTGATTCTCGAAATCCGTAGGGAGCGAACGATTGAGCTCTGTCTTGAAGGATTCCGTATTTGGGATATCCTTCGCTGGAAGGAAGGTGCCCAGCTTACACGTCCGTTCTATGGGGTATATTTCCCGGGTGAAGGAGAGTACGACATGGATGGTGACGGTAATGCAGACCTTCTTGTATCATCGTCAGCTAAACCGACCTCATGGAAAGGCAATTACAAGCAGATTGGCAAAGATATAACTCTTACGGACGGTTCTGTAGGCATGATTCATGCTTTACCCAATCTTACCATTGAATGGAATGAGGAGCGCGACTATCTGTGGCCGATTCCGGCCAGCGAGCGTGTGCTCTCCGGAGGTGCCCTTTCCCAAAATCCGGGTTGGACCGACACTACCAATTTTGATTGATTTCGGTTATGGACAAACTAAATTGTGTTCTGCTTGCCGCCGGGATATACCTTGTCCCGGCGGTATGCATAGCCTCTTCTGCGGAAGGTGGTGATGTCGATAGTAACGGCGCATCTGACAACAATTTGCGCTTGCTTTACTGGAATATTCAAAATGGTATGTGGTCGGGACAGGAGAACGATTACAGGGAGTTCGTTGAATTTGTTGCCGGGCAGCATCCCGATGTATGTGTATGGGCTGAGGCGCAGTCCAACTATCTTACCGCTTCTTCTGAGAAATATGCCGATGATGCTGAGCGTTATTTCCCTGACGCATGGGCGGATTTTGCACGGAAATATGGACACACTTATTGGTATAAAGGAGGACATCATGACCGTTTTCCACAGGTGGTGACTTCGCGCTATCCTATTGAAAATGTAAAGAGGATTGTCGGAACGGAGCCTGACAGCATTGTGAGCCATGGTGCCGGTTGGGCAAGGATAGTTGTTGGAGACGATACAATAAATATTGTAACGGTGCATACTTGGCCTCAGAAGTATGGATTTGGCGTCGATAAGTCTCAACAGAAAGATGATGCCGTTGCTAATGGTGGCGACAGGTATCGACGTAAGGAGATAGAGTATATCTGTCGCAATACTATAGAGAGTGTTGCTGGTGCTGATCGTCAGTTATGGATGATGATGGGTGATTTCAATTCCCTGTCGCGTCTTGACAATCGCTTTTATGGCATGCCGGCTGATACTTCTGCATTTTTATGCCATGATTATGTGCTGGAGTATACTCCGTATATCGACGTCGTATCCAAGAAATATCCGATGGAACTCGTGCCCACTATATGGCGTGATGCACGCATCGACTACGTTTATTGTACGCCTGCGATGTACAACTGTATTTCTGACGTAAAAGTGATACGTGATAGTTATACGACACCTGTGCGTGATGCGGCAGTATCTCGTTTTTTCCATCCCTCCGACCATTACCCCATACTTATTGACTTTAATATTCAGCAAAAATGAGATTACTTTCTGTAATTGGTATGCTGCTTGTGGCGGTCTCTGTTTGTGCTGCTACACGTGTCGATTCTCTGCGGGAGGCTATTTATTCGCAGTCGCCGTTTAACAGGCCTGTTGTAATAGCCCACAGGGGAGACTGGCGTAGTGGTACCGAGAATTCCCTGCGTGCTATAAGGAGCTGTATCGACATGGGTGTGGATATTGTCGAGCTGGACATCGCCATGACTCGCGACAGTGTCCTTGTGCTCATGCACGATGATACAATCGACCGCACTACAACCGGTAGCGGCCGCGTGTCGGACTATACGCTTGCACAGTTGAAAGAGTTTAACCTTCTTTCTCCCATTGGCGTGGTTACGCGCCAGAAGATCCCTACTTTTAAGGAGGCTTTGGCTCTTTGTAGAGGGCGTTTGCTCGTTCAGGTCGACAAATGGCCGTCGCTTAAGGATATTCTGCTTAAGGAGGCTTCTGAGGCCGGATGTCTCGACCATATTATATTGCGCAGCTCATGGAGCAGCAGTAAAATTAATAGAGACATCGGAGCATTGCCTGAGGATGTGATTTATATACCGGTATTGGTATGCAAAGGAGATGGCGATGATGAGCGCCTTGATGATTTCCTTGAAAATTTTGATACTCCGGTCATCAGTTTTTCGTTCCGTCACACCGATTATCCTGTGTTACGACGTATTAAGGAGACTCGCGATAAGGGATACCATGTATGGCTCAACTCATTGTGGGATACGTTTAATGGCGGTCATGATGACGAGCGTGCATATGAAAATCCTTCGGAGGCCTACGGATGGCTGATAGATATGGGTGCAGATATGATTTTTACTGATCATCCGTCTCTGCTTATAAATTATCTGAAAAGTAATTTACAATAAGTAACTGGTCGAAATTATTTTAATGTTTATTCGAGTGAAATTTTTAGAAGAAACATCTAAATAATAAGACCGGTTGATGTAAAATAATTTAGAATAGTTACTTAAAACAAATAGCTTCAACTACTTGATTATGAAACTTTATAATTTTATTTTCGCCGGACTTATGGCCTTCTTGATGGCCTCATGTTCGGCCGGCAAATCCAATGACCCGGTTAAGGAATATGCCAACCGGGCAGAACGTGTGATTGCGGCTCTCAATGATCCATCGACAGATTATGTTGTCGTAGTGTCACATCGTGGTGACTGGCGCAATTATCCCGAGAATTCAATTGCTGCCATAGAGTCGGTGATACGCATGGGTGTGGATGTGATGGAACTCGACCTCAAGCTCACTTCCGACAGCGTGCTTGTGCTTTGCCACGACCATACGATTGACCGTACCACAACCGGCAAGGGCCGTGTGTCGGAAATCACCGGTGATTCCATTGCGTCATGTTTTCTGAAAACTGCCCATAATGTAGCCACATCTACCCATCGTATGCCGACTCTTCGCGAAGCTCTCGAGGTATGCAAGGATCGTATCGTGGTCAATATCGACCAGGGATTCCAGTATTATGATCTCGTGATGAAAATTACCGATTCGCTTGGTGTGACAGATCAGATGCTTATAAAGGGTAAGAAACCTATGGCGTATGTCGACAGCATAATGGGTGCATATCCTGAAAAGATGATGTACATGCCTATAATCGATATCAATAAACCCAAAGGGCAGGCTTTGTTTGCCGAATACATAGAGAGCGGCACTGTGCCTCTTGCCTATGAGGTATGCTGGCAGAAACCCGGAGCTGAACTCGACTCGTGTCTTGCTGATATCAAAAAACAAAATTCAAAAATTTGGGTTAATACTCTCTGGCCTTCGCTCTGTGGCGGCGTCGAAGAAGGAATGTACGACGACTACGCATATGACAACGGCGCCGAATGCTATAAAAAGGTACTTGACCTCGGAGCATCCATTATACAGACTGACCGTCCTGATTTGCTTATCAGTTACCTCAAGTCAATCGGCCGCCACGATTAATATAAGAATATGGAAGTTACAGATTCAATGACTTCGTTTGCCGGTCGTTCGCTGTGGAGCCGTTTGGCCGGTTTCTACCGTATATCGGCTCCGGCCGGTGAGGTCGATAATGACCGCGAGAGATTCCGTCGCGTGCGCATGGCCACGTTTATCTCTGCGACGCTTGGCTACGCGATTTACTATGTGTGCCGGTTGTCTATGAATATCGTGCGCAAGCCGATTGTCGACGATGGCGTGTTTTCCGAGACTCAGCTCGGCATCATCGGCTCATGCCTCTTCTTTGTCTACGCCGTAGGCAAGATGGCCAACGGATTCCTTGCCGACCGATGCAATGCCAGACGGTTTCTTGCCACAGGCCTGCTGCTCACTGCCATCGTCAACCTCGTTCTCGGCATGACCGAGATGTTCTGGGTGTTCGCCCTGCTCTGGGGCATGAACGGATGGTTCCAGTCGATGGGGGCCCCGGCATGTGTGGTGTCGCTCAACCGATGGTACACATCAAAGGACCGAGGCACCTACTACGGCTTCTGGTCGGCATCGCACAACCTTGGCGAGGCCATCACCTTTATCACCATAGCCATGCTCGTCAGCTGGGCCGGCTGGCGCTATGGAATGCTTGGCGCGGGTGTAATCGGTCTGTGCGGCCTTGCAGTCGTGCTCATCTTCATGCGCGACACTCCTCAGAGCCTTGGATTCCCGAGCCCTGAACCCGTGAAAGCATCGGCAAAAGATAAAGGAGATGAAGCCAATCCCGACTTCAACCGCGCCCAAAAGGCCGTTCTGCGCAATCCTGCCATATGGTGTCTTGCTCTTGCCTCGGCGTTCATGTACATCTCGCGCTATGCTGTCAACTCCTGGGGAGTGTTCTATCTTGAGGCACAGAAGGGTTACAGCACTCTTGACGCATCGCTGATTATCTCGATAAGCTCCGTATGCGGCATTGTCGGAACCGTAGCCTCGGGCCTTATCTCCGACCGCCTCTTCAACGGTTCCCGCAATGTGCCCGCGCTTGTGTTCGGACTTATGAACGTTACGGCCCTTTGTCTCTTCCTTCTTGTGCCTGGCGAACATTTCTGGCTTGATGCGACAGCGATGGTGCTCTTCGGCCTCGGTATCGGTGTGCTCATCTGCTTTCTCGGAGGCCTTATGGCCGTTGATATCGCCCCACGGGCAGCTGCCGGCGCGGCCCTGGGTGTGGTAGGTATCGCCAGCTACATAGGTGCCGGACTCCAGGATGTGATGAATGGCATACTGATTGAAGGACACAAGACCGTCGATGCCGCTACTGGCGCCGACATCTACGACTTCACCTACGTCAACTGGTTCTGGATTGGAGCCGCAGCAATATCGGTTCTCCTCACCCTCCTCGTGTGGAACGCCCGTCGCGACGACGACGCCTGATGCCACACCCACATACCCCACATTCTGCAATTTCAGATTGTCAGGTTTGCAAAAACCACCATTCCGGAGTTAACGGAATGGTGGTTTTTGTTGTTGTCTTTGTTCTTGACAATGCCGGTTGGCTACGGAGCCGGTCAGAGCTCCGTAAGGTTGACGGTGTTGGTAGCGGTCACGCGCGAGCCGGTAGAGTGGTTTATGGTCACGTTGTTGAGCGTGACAGAGTCGGCATTGTTGATTATAGCGCCTGATTCTGACGATATTATCGAGTTGGACAGTACGACATTGCGTATCGGCATCTCCGGCAGCCCGTTGAGCCATAAGGCTCTTGCAGCGCCTGTACACGATATTCCGGATATTGATATACCGTCGATTACCGGAGTCGACTCGCCGACGGGCTCGGCATGCTTCCCCGGCGACTTCTGGGCGTAGTACATGTCGGCTGTGATAGCGTCGCCTGCTATGTCGACCATTTTTATTCCCGAGATATGGATATCCCTTACGGCGCCTCCGCGACCGCGTGTCGACTTGAATTTTATACCCGTGTCGGTGCCGATAAACAGACAGTTGCGCACGGCCACGTCATATACGCCTCCCGACATCTCCGACCCGACGACAAATCCGCCATGGCCGCTGTATACCTTACAGTCTTCTATCAGTACATTTGATGTCGGCACACCTCTCCTGCGTCCGGCCTCATCCTTGCCCGACTTGAGGCATATGGCATCGTCGCCGACGTCGAAAGTACATCCGGTGACATGCACGTTGCTGCACGATTCTATATCAAGGCCGTCGCCGTTCTGGGCGTATGCCGGATTGCGGATGCTTACGTTGCGCAGCGTCACGTCGCGGCAGAGCAGCGGACGCACATTCCAGCGCGGAGAGTTCTCGAATGTCACACCCTCAAACAGTACACGCTCGCATCTCACCGGGAGCACCATTACCGGACGTAGAAATTCCCTGACGCTCTCCCATGCCGTATCGTCGTCGGGGGCGGCAGCTCCGATTTTTTCGTGGCTGCACTCCTTTATGCTCTCCGACGGATACCATATGCGGCCGTCGTCCGACAGGGAGCCCTCGCGGCACAGTTTTTTCCACTGGTTATCGGTGAGTTTCATTTTCTTTACCGGACGCCATATCTCTCCGCGCCCGTTGATGGTGCCGTGGCCGGTAATCGATATGTCGTGCTTGTCGAAAGCGCTGATTGGCGACACGCATTCCCTCGCCGGATTGTCAATCACATCCCAGCGAAACAGAGGATAATCGGCGCGGTTGTCGGAAAACAGCAGTATGGAGCCATGTTCGAGATGGAGGTCGGTGTTGCTTTCCAGCGCAATCGGGCCGGTGAGCCATATGCCGGCGGGCACGTTCAGATGTCCGCCACCATTCTCCTTCAGATGGTCGAAAGCCTTGCGGAATGCCTCGGTATTGTCGTGGTGTCCGTCGCCGGTGGCGCCGAAGTCGGTGAGCGACACGGTATATGCAGGTATCGACGGGGTTGCTACCTCCTGCATCTCAAACGGTAGTTGACCATAGTCTGACCCGTGGACCGGGGCGGTGGCACACACGGCGGCTACGACTGCTAAGATTCGACATAGGGTCGTTGATACAAATTTCATTGCGTGGATATAATGATGTATTGTGTACTTTTACTTTCGATGCGAATATACGTCATAGCTTGTTAATACGCAATCCTGCTGTGTATTAGTGCCGGAATCTTACCCCCTTTCCGACAGAATGTAGACCGTCATGCCCTCTTGTGACATTGCATGCATGATGCAGCAAGGGCGCCGACCATTGAGTATCGGCGCCCTTGCGGTTGTTATCGGCTGTGTATGTCCGGGGATACACTTTATCAGCGGTTGCCGATATATCCGTGTACCGGGGTCAATGTATAGTCGAATGTATAGTCGGCAGGATGGATGAGGTATTTGTCCATAGGCCATGCTCCCCACGAATCCACACATCCGAGGCCCATCTGACGGAGGTCGACACACAGCTGTGTCACATTGTCCTCCTTGATGTCGCCCCAGTGGGCATTGCGCTTCTCCTCACCTTCGTCAAGAGTGGCGATTGTGTAGTGGAGGGCCGATGCCGAGAAGGGTTCGGCGGCAGTCACCTTCAGACCGTTGCCGGCCGAGTTGGTCACCACATACCAGCGCAGGTCGCTGCGTGTGCCGGTCTCCTGCGGACGGATATACCTGTAAGGCATGTCGGTCACGGTGATGTCATATATGCCGAGGTCGGCCGAGGTGTGGCGGTCAATGTAGTTTTCCTCAGGGCCGCGACCGTAGAACTCTACATTCTCGAAGCTCTTGGGCATGTCCATCACCATTCCGTAGCGGAACATGTCGGACACCTTGGCCTCCTTCGCATCGGGAAGCATCTTCATGGCCTGGCGCACGTTGAGCTCGCCATTGCCGTTGAGCGTGTAGGTGATGGTCATTGTGGCGTGTACCGAGGGCATATCATACATGGCGGTTACAATCCGGCGTCCGGCGTTCTCCTCTTCGGTGAGCGAGGTAAGTTTCATCTCCGGAGCGAGCCATGCGCGGAATTTCTTCTGCATGCTTGCGCCAAGGTCGTTGTCGGTCGGAGCGCGCCAGAAGTTGGGCTTGATTGATGCCCCATCGACAAGCATCTCGGTGCCGTCGACATCGTAGCGTGTGATGAAGCCGGTGGTCTTGTCGAAAACGAGGTTGAGCGCCGTGCTTGTGAATGCCAGTTTACCGTCGGCGTCTGTCACGGTGATGGCGGGAGTGCTGAGGGCGCACTGCGGGCATACCTTGCAGTTGGTGCCGTCGTACGGACGAAGCACAATCTGCTCCTCGGCTACGATATGGCCGGCCGGCACAAGATTCTGCTCCTCGCGGGTAAGGTAGGTAAGGTTGAGCAGCCACTCTCCCTTGTCGCTGATGTCGCCGTAGGGTATGTCGAGCTGTGCGGTAGCCTGCGGAGCCACATTCAGGCGGTCGATGCTGCCGCTACGCACAGGTTTGCCGTCGTGGAGCAGGGTCCATGTCATGCGCTCGTTGTCGAGCGGACGGAAGAAATTCTCGTTGTATACGCTCACCTTGTGGGGGGCCGAGAGGGTAGAGAGGATAGGCTGCTGCACGCGTTTTATCTCCCATGCATGAGGATTGGGCACACGGTCGGGCGATACAACACCATTGTCGCAGAAGTTCCAGTCCGACGGGTCGTAGTCGTTCCAGTCGCCTCCGTAGGCGAATATCTCCTGTCCGTTCTTCCCTTTCCAGCGTATCGACTGGTCTACGAAGTCCCAGATGTATCCGCCCTGCAGTTTTGGATATTTGCGGAAGAGATCCCAGTACTCCTTGAATCCGCCCTCGGAGTTGCCCATGGCGTGGGCATATTCACACTGTATCATCGGGCGCATGTCGGCCTGGTCATTGGCAAACTTCTCAACACCCTTGTAGCCGCTGTACATCGGGCAGTAGATGTCGCTCTTGCCATCCTTTTCGGCACGCTCATACTGTACCGGACGCGACGGGTCCATAGCCTTCACATACTCATATGCGGCGTCGAAGTTGGGTCCGTAGCCGGCCTCGTTGCCGAGCGACCATACGATGATACTCGGATGGTTGAAGTTGCGGGCCACATGGCGGTCGTTGCGCTCGATTGTGGCTTTCTTCCATGCCGGCACTTTTGCCAGGGTCAGTTCGTCGTAGCCCATGCCGTGGCTCTCGATATTTGCCTCGGCTGTGATATACAGGCCATAGCGGTCGCAGAGGTCATACCAGTATGGGTCGTCGGGATAGTGGCATGTGCGCACGGCGTTGAAGTTAAGCTCCTTCATCAGCTTGATGTCCTGAAGCATGCGCTCCTTGCTCATCACATATCCTCCGTCGGGGTCGAGCTCGTGGCGGTCGGCACCCTTTATCAGCACTGGCTGGCCGTTGACGAGCAGCTGTCCGTTCTTTATCTCTACGCTGCGGAATCCTACATTCACCGGTATCACTTCGGTCTCCTTACCCTTGGTGAAGGTAGCGCGCAGTGTGTACAGATTGGGAGTCTCGGCGGTCCATTTAAGCGGAGCGGGTATGTCGAATGTCTTTACTACATTTCCTTTCGCATTTTTGATTACGTCGGAGGCCACAGTCTTGCCCGCGGCATCGATGAGGTCGAGTGAGAGTTCGCCCGAGCCTTTCACTTTTGCTGTTACGGTAAGGCGTCCGTCGGTGTAGCCGTTGGTCAGGTCGCCCTGCACGCGCAGGTCCTCTACGCGGTTTTTGTTGCGGGCATACAGATAGTTCTCACGCGCCAGACCCGAGAATCTGAAGAAATCCTGGTCCTCGAAGTAGGTTCCGTCACACCAGCGGTCAATCTGCAAGGCGATGTCATTCTCCTGGCCGGGTATAAGATAGCGGGTCACGTCAAATTCATTCTCGAGCTTGGAGTCCTCGCCGTAGCCTACGAAGCGGCCGTTTACCCAAAGGCGTATGTTGGAGGTGGCCGAGCCGAAGTGGGCTATCACATCCTTGCCTTTCCAGTCGGCAGGCACCTTTATCGTGCGGCGGTAAGAGCCTATATGATTGTTCTTGTCGGGCACAAGAGGGGGATTGTTGTCGAAATTGCCGCGCCAGGGGTAGCCGATATTGAGATACATCGGGTCGCCGTAGCCGAGCATCTCCCAGTTGCCGGGCACATCGATAAGTTCCCAGCCGCTTACATCGTACCCCTTTTTCCAGAAGTCAGTCGGGCGCTGGTCACGGTCGCGTACCCACTTGAAGTGCCACTTTCCATCAAGCGACATAAAGTTTTTGGATGCCTCTTTTCCCGCGTCGGCTTTATTTGCCGACTCAAAGGCAAAGTAAGAGGTGTGCATAGGCGCACGGTTCACTTCGTTGACCTCGGGGTCTTCCCAAGGTTCCGCAGCGAAGCCGGCAAGCGGTATCCCCGCGAGGAGAAGTGCGCCTAAAATGGCAGAGTCCTTTTTCATGATTCGGTTATTGGGTTGTTATGGTAAATACGTATGATTGGCACACGGTATATAGAATTAATTACAAAAATACGAATTTTATCGCATATTATCATACTGCCATCGGTATGTTGAATCGGGCTGTAAGGCTATATTTTGGTCTAATATGGCTTAAAATAGGGTGTAAATTGTTAAATTAGGTTAATAGAATGCATTTTTATGACCAAAAACTATGTTGTATAACATAAAATCCATTACCTTTGCAACGTGTTTTTCATGGTATTAGATTTAAGGTTAAGAAGATTATTCGTCGTGACGACGAGTAATTTTTTTTTATACCTGCCTGATTGGCTCTCTCCGGCGATATTATGCCGGCATGCCAATAGATGTATTTATAAAAAATGAAAGTGCACATCTTCACAGATGCGCACTCCCTCATAACCAAAATTCAAGTATATATTCTCTGTAGTCTAACAAAATGTTGCCAACTGTCAACAATTAGAAGTATAGGTGGAAACTGCGGAACGGCAGCCGTCAGGCAGATATGAGAATGAAGAGTGTGGAATCTTTCATTATACAGCTGTGTTATCCGAATTCCCTGGTCACTTTCAACAAGCTGATGCAAAGTTACGGCCTTTTTGGCGATTGTAATGAATTCAAAATCCAAATAATCCTAAAATCAATAGGTTAGGTGAACTTTTTGGCAAAAACTTTGTTGCTCACGCAGTTAAGCTGCTTTTTGGTATGAAATGCCGTAAAATTATCCCGTTTTCGTTATGGTTTATTTGGTTAATTCACCTTTGTTAATGATATTTAGTGGTTTTTACTGCTTGTTTTGTGTCAATCCGTCGCTGTTGATATGGTCATGAATCAGACCTGAGCAAGTAGTTAGTCTCACAAAAAAATCTGCGCCCGAAAAAGTCCGGACGCAGATTCATCAAGGTTATATGGATAGATTGCCTGTTAGTGTATGTTAGTCTACTCTTACTTTCGACAGAGCGATCCAGCCCGACTGTGCGGGTTTGCTCGACAGAGCCAGTTTTATGCCCGGCTTGTTGTCGTTTTTGGTATTGACGATGGCCACACCCCAGGTGTATTCGCCGGCGCTTACCGAGGGAGATACATTGAGGCGGTAGTCATACGGATTGCCCTCCTGCCATTGGGATGGCTCGCACTCTTTGTCTACGAATACTTGTACCGGCTCGCCGTTGCTGTCGAGCAGAGCGAAAGCCACCTTGTACTTGTAGTTCCACTGTTGCAGATTGTTGGGCAGATAGCCCCAGCCGATATTGCGCCAGCGGTGTCCGATAGTAGCTGTCTGGCCACCTTTGATAGCCGACGGAAGCGACACCTTGTCGGGATACAGGCGGTAGCCACCCTCGGCGATGAAGCGCTTCACCAGGTTGAAGCTGGTCTTGAACCATGATTCGGTCTCGTCGCCTACGCGGAAGTCCATCATGTTGACACGTGCCTCCTTCGAGTCGTCAAATTCGCCCTGGCGCACATCCTCCGGATGGTCTTTACGGTACTTCTTGTCATCGTTCCAGTAGCTGTGCTGACCTACAATCCATCCGCCTTCCATCAGTATGGGGAGCTTGTAGTTCCAGGTGCGGGCAAATGCCTTCTCCCATGAGTTGTAGCCCCACTCGGCGTTGTTCATGCCAATGGCGTCGGAGCGCAGGCAGTATCCGTTGCGTATAGCTATAGCCAGCAGAGCCTCGCTGTCGGGCTGTGCGTTCTTGCCCGAGCTCACGGGATGGCCGAGCTGACGGTGGTAGTTGATTACCAGAGGCACCTCGGTAAAGTTGTCGGCATACAGGCGTGTGATCCACTCCATTGTATTGGCCTTGTACTCAACGGTCTTGTCGGTGATGGCATTGTCCTGTTCGTAGCACACGTTGTGGCCCTCGCCCCACTTGCCCAGGCCATAGGCGTCGATAAATGCCGTGGTCTCTGCGTTGTTGAAGCGCTGGGCAAACGCGCGCACGAATTTCTCATAGTACTGGCGCCATATCGGATCCATTGCCAGCGGAGTCTTGCGGTCGGGATAACGGTCGTTTTCGAGCCAGTACTCCGCGCCTGCGTCAAACACAAACTGAGGAGTGTTCTCCCGCTGGTCACGTCCGTCGACTACCACACGGAAGGCAATCGGCAGTCCGAGCTCTTCGGCGCGGGCCACGAGCTTGTAGATTGGGGTCGAGGGGTCCTCCCAGGCATACTTTCCGTCGGCGGGATTGAGCGATTTCCATCCGGTGCGGATGTAGCAGGCCGACGCATAGTCGCGTACATAGACATTCTTGCCGAGCTCCGACAGGTAGATCTGTCGGTCGAAATATGAGGGGTCGGCCGAGCCAGATACATACATCACCCATCCGTTCATAGGGTTGCGCAGCAGGTCGGTCGTGTTGGCTGTAAACGACAGCTCGGTGTTGCCGGCTATGCTTCCTCCACCCTGACCGGAGTTGTCGGCGCCCTGGGCGTCATCTCCGCCTCCGCATGAGCAGAGCGTCAGAGCCGCCCCTACTATTGTGGCTGATATCATTCTGTTGATTTGCATAAGAAATTTGTGTGATGACCGGCCGGATTATGTCGGTCATGACTGATCCGGCCGGTATACAGTTTTGTTATCTTTTTGATGCAAGGAATGTGTTGTGACGCAGGTCAAACACGATAAAGTTGCTGCCGGCAGGTACTCCCATGTAGGAGTTGCGGGTCTCGCCGTCGGCTGCGCCGTTGAGGTCAAACACCTTGTTGAGTTCGGCATTGATGTTCTGGCGCTTACCTTCTGCGGTCAGCGGGCAGGTGTAGCAGAACGAGTTGTTCTGATTCCAGGTGCCGCCGTTGGAGTCGGTAAAGCTCTTGGAGATACAGAATTTCATCTGTCCGCCCAGAGTCTTGAGCTCATTGTTGGCGCCGTCGAAGATAAACACCTGCGGGTCGGCGAGCGACTGCACGAGGTTGAGGGTCTTCACGCCCCAGCCTGTGCCGCCTCCATATGCATAGAGGTCGCTCACCTCGATGCTTACTTCAGGATTGGCCTCGGCGCCGCTTGGGTGGAATGTCACTACGAGCGGCTTGAGGTCGGTGGCTTCCGAGTAGATGGTGGCGGTCTTTTCGGTCATGTTGATGACGATGCGGTATTCGCCGGCTGCGGGGATATTCCATGCGCTCTTGGTCTCGGTCATCTCCACGGCCATGGCGGTGCCGTCGGTGATGTCGGTCGAGCCGTCGGTGTTGCGCAGATAGTAGGTCACGCCGTCAAATTCGATAGGTATCTGGAGCTCGCCGGCGGTGAGGGCACCCTTCCAGGCGTAGATATTCTCGTTTTCGAGAGTCTTGTTGATATCTGTGCTTTCGGCTATGGCATTGCCTCCGAGCATCATCCTGTCGCAGTCAAATATTATTACCTGTATGGGCTTTATCTCTGCGCTGACCTTGCGCACCTCGGGTGCCTCAAATTCAGAGCCGCCGTTCCATTGGGCCATCACACGGAATTCCAGTGTGAAGTTCTTGTTGGCGGGGAGAGCCCAGCGGTCCTTGTACCAGTTGTTGAGCTGCTCGTTGGTGAATGTGGCCGAGTATAGGCCGGTAGCGTCGTCGTAGGTGTAGTCGAAGCCTACGCCCGAGGTGATTACTGTCTTTGAGCCGAAGCTGTTGCCGAGCACGTCGAGTTCGGCCTTGTAGGTAAGCACATACTCCTCGGGCAGATGGCGGGCGCCGGTCCAGGTGAATGTGAGTGCCGGTGCGTTAAGATTGTTCTCGTCAATCTCTACCATCGGATTCTCGCATTTGAGGGTCATCGTTTCCACTGTGGGGTCGATGTCCGTGTCATACGGGTCGTAGGTACACGAGGCTGCCGCGAGCACGGCTGCGCCCATTACGGCCGCTTTGATATAATATATCGGTTTCATGTTTTATCCGTTATTGTGTTGGTTGTTTTGGTTTTTCGCGTGGATTAATAGCCGGGGTTCTGCGGGAACTCGATGTCGCGGTTGGCGTCGATGATGGTCTTGGGCACGGGCCACAGAGCATGATGTTCATCGACGGTGTTGCGCAGCACTTCGTTGTACTTGCGCACACGGTCTACATACTTGCCTGTGCGCACCAGAGTGAAGCGGCGGCTCTCCTCGCCTACGAGCTCGCGGATGCGCTCGTCGAGCAGGAAGTCCATATCCATCTGTGCGGCGCTTACCGACGATGCCTTGGCGCGGTTGCGCACTACATTGACGGCCTTGGCGGCATTATCTGCGTCGTTGAGGCCGAGGTAGGCTTCGGCAAGCAGCAGATAGGTTTCCGACAGGCGGAACTTCATGCGGTCGCGGTAGCTGCCGGTGTGGGTCAGGTCATCGTCGTGAGCGAAGAAGAACTTGGTAGGCGCGGGGAACAGCCAGCCGTCCTGCCAGTACTTGTCGGTGATATGTACTCGCTGACCCTTTGTTGACTCTTGGTTGGCAATCCATTCGCGCTTGAAGTTGTACTCAGAGTTGCGGATGTCGGTATCCTCGAATATGCCGTCGGGCACATTGCCGGCCTCGGGAGTGGCGTTTGTGTTCTTAGTGCCGATCCACCACTTGAACGGGGCAATCTGTGCCAGGCCGCGGCCTCCGTATTCAGAGCAGATTTTGAAGAATGAGCCGAGCTGGTGGTACTGTGGCAGCCATTCGCGGCGGGTCCAGTCGTCGGAGGGAGTGCCGCCGCCGATGGTCTTGTACTCAAACTGCATTACCCAGATACTCTCCAGGTTGCCGCTGGTGCGGTTCTGGTTGTTTTCTACAAAGAGGTCGTGGAAATAGTCGCCGGCTTTAGCCTTTTCGGCACCGAATCGCTCTTTCATCAGCGAGAAGTAGCCGCTGTCGATTACCTGCTGGGCTGCCTTGCGGGCATTCTCGTAATCCTTCTGGCAGAGGTATACCTCGGCGAGCAGATGGAGTGCTGCCCACTTTGTGAGTTTGCCGGGCTTTACGGCGTCGGGATTTGAAGGCAGATTTTCAGCGGCAAATTTGAGGTCGTCGACCATATGCGACAGAAGCTCTGCTCTCGGAGTACGGGTGAAGTTGAGCACGAAAGGCTGCTGGATAGTCTCTACCCATGGAGCATCGCCGTAGAGATACTGGAGCGAGCGGTAGCCATAAGCGCGGAAGAATCGGGCCTCGGCCTGATAATGGGCCTTGTCGGTCGGATACGACCAGTTGGTATTTTTATTGGCGTAGATGAGAATTTCATTAGCCGCATTGATAATCGAGTACGACCAGTTCCAGTACGACTCTATAAACAGAGTCGAGGGAGTCATCGTAAGGTTGGCGTAGTGGGTCAGCGAACCGTCCTTGGCGCCGCTCTGGAACACGATGTCGGTAGCAATCTGCTGCACGGCATATGCGCATGCACCGTTGTGCATGAAGGCACCCTTTTCGCCCCAGGTGTTGTACTCCGAGCGGGCAAGTGAGTAGAGACCTGCACTGCCTGCCTCAAAACCGAGCGTGCTGGTATAGGTGTTGTCGGGAGAGAGCTGGCTCTTGAGCTCTTCGTCAAGGAAGTCTGAGCAGCTTGTAGCAGCCATTGCAAGGGCTATGACTGATGTATATTTAAGTATATTGTTCATGATGGTATTCGGTTTAGAATGTTACGGTAAGTCCGAGGCGCCATGCGCGCTGCATCGGGTAGGAGGCAAACCAGGTGTTGTCGTAGTTCAGCAGCTGGCGCATGTTGGAGAAGACATGGAGGTTGTCTACGCCAACGTTGATGTCGAGGCCCGAAAGACCGAATTTCTTCACATCTTCCTTGAGGAACGAGTAGCCGATGGTGATGTTTTTGATTTGCACGTAGTTCTGCTTCTTGTAGTAGCCGTGGCTGAAGGTCTTCACATAGCCGGGCGATGGAGCGTCGGTGTTTTCGGGATGCTCGGGAGTCCAGTACTTCACGCCGTGGATATAGTTGGCTGTACCGAAAGTATACTGTGCGATATCGGGAATGTTGTCCGACATCCAGCGGCCGAATGAACCGTAGAGCATGAATGATGCGTAGAACTGCTTGTAGTTAAACTGGTTGGACATCGACAGAGTGAATGACGGACGCTTGCTGCCGATTACCTTCTTGTCGTCGTCGGTGATTACGCCGTCGCCGTTGACATCCTCGAGCTTGGCGTCGCCGGGCTGTGCGCCTTTCTGGCGGGTCACTGTGTTGCCTGCGGCGTCGGTGTAGGTGAATTCGTCACCCTCCTGCCATATGCCGATTACATTGAAGTCGTAGAATACCGAAAGGGGCTTGCCGATAAACCATTTGTTGTTGATGTCGTCCTTGCCATCGCCGCGCAGCTCTACAATCTTGTCGCGGTTGAGGAAGAAGCTGACGCTTGTACGCCACTGGAAATCACGGTTCTGGATGTTGATGGTGTTGAGGGTTGCCTCGATACCACGGTTTTCGGTCTTGCCGATGTTGTCCATGATGTTTTTGTAGCCGTTCATGATGGGCACGGTGCGCTTCATCAGAAGGTCCTTGGTGCGAGAGTGGTATACGTCGATGCTACCGTTGATGCGGCCGTTGAAGAATGAGTAGTCGATACCGATGTTGGCGGTATAGGTGGTCTCCCACTTAAGGTTGGGGTTGCCCACGCCGTCGGAGGTAGGTAGGAAGGTGGCGTTGACAGCCGAAGAGCCGTCACCCCAGATGTATTTTATACCGGCGTCGGTATAGAGACGGTCGAGAGTGGTGTAGCGCGATATAGCGTTGTTACCATTGGCACCGTATGATACGCGGAGCTTTAGCATGTCGAGCCAGTGGGCATTGTCGCGCAGGAACGATTCGTTGCCGATATGCCATGCAAGGGCGGCCGAGGGGAAGAATGCATATTTGTTGTTGCGTCCGAATACCGATGCACCGTCGCGACGACCGGTGAGGGTAACCATATACTTGTTGTCGAACATGTAGTTGATACGTCCCATCATCGACATCATTGTTTCTTTCCAGAAACTTGAGCCGGTCTTGATGTTCTTCTCGCCGTTGCCGAGAGAGTAGAAACTCATGTCGTCGTTGATGAAACTTTCGGCGCTGCCCGATGTTCCTTTGTTATTTTTCTCCTGCATGGAGTAGAGGGCAGTGAGGTCGATGTGGTGTTTGCCGAATGTGTTGTCATACTTGACGATGTTTTCCCAGGTCCAGTCGACGGTGCGCGAGGTGCTTACCGAGCCTTTGCCTTCGGCTTTCTGACCTTCGGCAGTGTTGCGGCCATAGTATGTGCCGGTATAGTTATCGCGGTAGTTGTAGCCATACTGCGATTTGAGTGTCAGACCCTTTACAGGCGCGATTTCGATGAATCCGTTGTAGAGCACGTTGCGGCTGGTGTTCTTGTTGTCGGCCCTTACGTTGCGCATGGGGTGGGGGAGGTTGGAGTAGTCCATCGGCTCGTCGTAGTAGTTGCCGTCGTCGGCCATGAATATACCGTAAGGAGCCTGCTTGATGGCGTGCTCGAGGTTGGGAGTTATGCCGCCGGTCTCGCGGTTGACAAACTGGCCGGTGAGTCCGATGGTGAGCCACTTGTTGAGCACCTGCTGGATTGAGGTGTATACGTTGATACGCTCGTAGTTGGAGTTGACTACTACGCCGGGCTGGTCGAGGTATGATACTGCGGCCATGTAGGAGGTGGCGTCGGTGCCGCCCGAAATGGAGAGCTGATGGTCGTGCTGGAAGGAGGTGCGGAACACGTCGTCCTGCCAGTCGCGGGTGATTCCCTGGGCGTAGTTGATACGTTCGCTGGCGCTGATTACCTGACCATAGAGCGGATCGAGGTCTATGCCTGTGAGTTTCTTGGTACCAAGGCGTCCCATATCCTGCTTGAACTGGATGTATTCGTTGGGGCCCATGGTCTCGATGCGCTGCATCTCCGATGCCACTGCGAACGTGCCTTTGTAGACTACTTTCGCATTGCTCTTCGAGCCTTTTTTGGTCTGTATGAGGATTACACCGTTGGAGCCACGCGAACCGTAGATGGCCACCGATGAGGCGTCCTTAAGTACGGTAAGCGACTCTACAAGATTGGGGTCGATATCGCCGAGTGAGCCTTCATAGGGTATGCCGTCAAGTATGACGAGAGGTGAGTTGCCGCCCGACAGAGAGTTGGTACCGCGGATGAGAAGGCCCTGGTCGCTGCCCGGTTTTGCCTCGCTCGAGGTGATTGAGAAGCCGGCCACCTGGCCTACGAGACGGTCCATAAGGTTGGCAGAGCCCGACATTTTGAGAGTCTCCTCTCCGACTACCGTGAGGCCGCCGGTGAGGTCCTTCTTCTTCATGGTGCCGTAGCCTACTACCACCACTTCGTCGAGATTGTTGGTGCTCTCCGACATCTTGATTTCCATAGGTCCGTCGCCTACGGTCACATCCTTGGTGGCGAATCCTACATAAGATATCTCCAGCTGCTGGCCTTTGCTTGCAGGGAGCATGAAATTTCCGTCAAGGTCGGTCATTGTGCCTTCGCCGGCGCCCTTTACCACTACGGCAGCACCTACGAGCGGTTCGCCCGAGTTATCTACTACCGTACCTCTGACCATGGTGGTGGCCTCCAGGTTTTTTGGCATCTTTCCCTTGGGGAAGAGTGTCACCTGGCGTCCGAAAATGCGATAATCAAGTTTTGCCTTGGCACACATATCGGCCAGAATGGCGTCGACGTTCTTGCCTGAAAGGTCGATGCTGATACGCTTGTCAAGCTGGCGGTTGGCGCCTTCGGCATACACAAACATGTAGTCGCTGTGCTTCTCGATATACTTGAGCACGTCGCTTACTGACTTGTTGTTCTGCTTCACAGAGGATGTACCTGCCTGAGCCTGTGTGGCGGATGCGTCGGCTGCCACGGCAAGCGTGGGAGCTACCATCGCCCCGCAGAGCCACAGCATGCCTGTGCACATTGCTCTTTGGAAGTTATGTCTCATGATTAGTTTGATTGGTTAATTATTATTATGGTTAAAGTTGTCTGTAGCAGGGAGGGAGAGTGGCTATCTGGGAATAAGGCGGTAGTGGCGGCTGTTGTCGCTCGTCGTGTCGGCATCCATCGATATGGTGGAGCAGAGTACCGACAGCACCTCCCCGATATCCTCCTTGAGGTCGAGGTAGCCGTACAGCCGGCGGTTGTAAAGGGCGGGATCGGTCTCGATATCCACGTCATAGTACATGCTTAGCCGCTCGGCCACCTGGCCGAGTGTCTGGTCCTTGAGCATTATGGCGCCCTTGGTCCAGCATGTGTAGAATGATGTGTCGACATACGATATTCCCTCTATGGTGCCTTCTGATATATCCACTTTCTGATTGGGGCGCATGCGTATGCACTCGTCGGTGTCGGTGGTCACGGCCACGCTGCCATCTACAAGCACTATGCTCGCTTGCCCGGGGTGGTAGCTGCTGATGCAGAAGGTGGTGCCGAGTACTGTCACTTCAAATCCGTCGCCCGACATTACAAACGGGCGGTCGGCATCCTTGGCAACTTCGAGGTATACCTCGCCGGAGGCCCATATGTGGCGTGTGTCGCCGTCAAACCGCGACGGATATTTCACCTGTGAGCGTGAGTTGGCCGTCAGTCTGGTCCCGTCGGCAAGCATCAGTGTCATGCGCTGTCCGGCCGGCACGGATATTTCGTTGTACCCGTTGGTGGTTGCGCCGTCGGCCGAGGCGCCCCCGGCGAGTAGGGCCGATGAGGTGGCGGCGCCGGTGTCATGCCTGTATACCATGGTCATGGCGACCACGACAGCGAGGCATGCAGCCACGGAGCACAGCGATATGATGCGCCACATACGCCGTGAGCGCGACATGCGCTCATGAAGTATCTTCAGGCGCGTCAGCGTCATCACCCTTTCGGTGTCGACCTTGGGGAGAATCACGCTCGAGAAGTACCGGTCGAGCAGTTCGTCCCACTTACGGGCCGACAATCGGCGTGTATTGTTGTCATCCTTGCTGTTCATTGTCGTTTCTGTTGATTAGTCGGTTGCGAAGGTACTCCATGGCGTATCCGACATGGTAGTTGACCGTCGACAGTGATATGTTGAGCATCGTTGCTATCTGTTTGTAGGGCATTCTTTCGATTTTAGCCAGAAAGAATACATGTTTGCACTTTGGCGGCAATGTCTCCAGAGCCTTGTTTACAGCTTCCTGCTGCTCGTGGCTGAGTATGCTTTCGTCGGGAGCCTCGACCGGCGGAATCACGAATGTATCTATGTCGTCGAGCGATACAAACGTCGGCTTTCCCGATTCGGAGCGTAGCTTGGTCACTACCTTGCAGTAAGTGATTGTGCGCAGCCACTGCCCCATGTACTCGATTTCAACCAGCTTTTCCCGCGACTTCCATACCTGGAGAAACACATCGCTGACCACCTCCTCGACGCTCTCCTTCGATCTGAGCATGGTCATCGCGTAGTGATACAGCGTCGATGTCCATTGGGCCATAAACAGATCGAAAGCGCGCTCGTCGCCCTGGCTTATCCGTTGCAGCATGTTGTCCGGTTTTTCGATGGTTGTCATTGCGGGGTGATGTATTGTCAGGTGGGGTTTGACATACTGGTTGGAGACATTCTCAAAAAAAAGGCCGGGGGGAGAACCGGGAGATCGTTCTCCCCGGCCATGTTTACCTGTTTACAATCGTTTTTACCTTAATACAATATTTTTACTCTCCCCTCTGTATGGAGCATGTCTCATGCGGGTACCGTCATGTGCGGATAGAATATGGCTATGCAATCCGCAGGATATGTCGGCCCGCTCCGGGCAGGATGCGCTACGGAGATATCTTTGGCCTACGGCATGGATTGTCGACGTTGCCGCCGTACGGCCTGTTGAAAGTGGATGATTGGTCATCATGATTGATTGTTGGTTAAGGGAGGCTGTTGTCAAGAGCGACGGCTGCTGCTTCGGGCCCTTTTAACGGCTTTCCAATATTAATGCCGCAGATGTGTGGAAAATCTATAGTACGTATTTTTGTGTTTTAAAACATATTTTTGCACTTCTCTGCCCCAATATTCATATGAATCAATATGATAGCTGAGTCATTTTGCATATTTTTGCATATATCCGGCTCTGCGACTCCCCTAAATTCATTAATTTTGCATCCTGACAGTATGAGCATTCTATGCTATAAGAATTAGTAATCATTATCCGCAATGAATCTTTCCATAAAAAGTCTGGTGAAAGGTATTTCTGCACTTTGCATTGTCTCCATGTCGGCAATAGACATGGCCGCAGTACCTGCCACTCCCCATCCCATAACTAAAACACTTCCCGACGGCACTGAACTTACCGTGCGCCTTCACGGCGACGAGCATGGCAGTTTCGTCACCACCACCGACGGCTATCTGCTTGTGCAGGATGCTGCGGGATTCTTTAACTATGCGATGACCGACGCCTACGGCAATGTCGTGTCAACCGATTTGCGTGCCGTAGATGTAGATATGCGCCGCGCCGCCGACAATTCATTGCTTAAGAGCATCGACCGTGAAGCTGTGGTCGGAGCCCGAATCAGTGAGATTGAGCGGGCGAGAGACGTGCAGCGCATAAGCCGTGTCGGGGGTCCGGCCACCGGGATTATCACTCCGGTAGACGACATCAGTCATCACCGCGAGGCATGCCATCCGACCACACCGTCGCTCGGCAAGCCCCGTCTGCTGGTAATCCTTGTCGAGTTTGCCGACAAGGAATTCACTATCCAGAATCCTTACGACACCTTCTACGATATGCTCAACAAGGAGGGGTATTCCGACTATAACTGCACCGGCTCGGTGCGCGACTATTTCGTGGCATCATCCAATGGCAAGTATGCGCCCGACCTCGACCTCTACGGCCCGGTGAAGTTGCCACAGACATCGGCCTACTATGCCGGAACCGGTGGCGCCGAGAATACTCAGATACTTATAAGGGATGCCTGCAACCTTATCGACGATGAAGTGGATTTCAGCATATATGACACTAACAACGACGGTGTTGTAGACAACGTATATCTTTTTTATGCCGGCTACAGCCAGGCCGACACCAATGACAAGACATGCGTGTGGCCCCATTCGACCCAGGTGTACGGCCGTGTCGTGCACGACGGTGTGGCGCTGGGCAACTATACCTGCTCCAACGAGTTGCGCGGTTTCTCCGACTATATAGCCGGCATCGGCACATTCTGCCACGAATTCTCCCATGCGCTGGGACTCCCCGACCTCTACGAGGTGGCATATACCCATCAGCATACTCCGGGACTGTGGTCGATAATGGACCAGGGAAGCTACAGCAACGACGCCCGCACCCCGCCTATGCACTCGGCCTATGAGCGCTGGACTCTCGGATGGCTTACTCCCGATGAGATATTTGCCAACAAGCCGGGCAACGCTCTGCTCCGTCCGGCCGCCTCGGAGGACGGATACTATGACGTGAAGTTCGTGCGTACCGCTACTGCCGACGAGTTCTTCCTGCTTGAAAACCGCCAGCAGCAGGGGTGGGACAGATTCCTCCCCGGCCATGGAATGCTGTTGTGGCATATCGATTTCAACACAACAGCCTGGGCCACCAACCGAGTGAACCAGTACAGCAATCATCCCCGTGTCGACATTGTGGAGGCGAGCGGAGATATCGCCCATTCCTCCACATCTGCGGCAGCTTTCCCCGGCACAACAAATGTGATGGCCCACACCATCGAAGACTGGAAAGGCCGTAAGCCCGGAGTGGAAATCGACGGCATCTATGAGTCGGAGGGCGGCAACGTGTATTTCAACATCAATGGCGGAAACCAGGTAGAGTCAAATGCATCGGTGCTCAACGCGCCTGTAGTAGAGGCCAACACCGTGACTCTGTCGTGGAGCTCCGTAAAGGATGCCGAATACTATATCATATATATATATGACGCCGAGGGCAATCCGGTGCAGAACGAGCGTGTGTACGACACCTCGTATACCACGACCCTTGCAGAGGGTACCGCCTACACCTGCCGCCTTGTGTGGATGATAGGCAACGAATGCCTCTATTGCGAGACTGCCGTCACCACAGAATATCTGCCGATATCGGAGCATTTCGTCAACGCTCTGGAGCCTTCCGCTATAGCCGACAATTCGGTCACCGCCGTGTGGGAACATCTGCCCACAGCCGGCTCATATACCGTGGAAATCGCTATATGCGAGGGTGTCGAGGGACGCACATTCACTGAAGACTTTACCGGACGCCAGGTCAACAATGACGGATGGAAGTCAACCGCCACATGGAACACCCAGCGCTATGGCGCATCGGCTCCTGCCATCACACTTAAGGAGGGCACTTCGCTTACCGTGCCCGCATGGGAGCGTCCTATCGACGGTGTGAGATTCTTCGTAAGCTCAAGCTCCTCACTTACAATGGCGTCGCTTATCATAGAGACAATCGACAGCAAGGGCGCCGCCAAGGAGGTGTACCGCGAGCGTGCAGCCGCCTACAAGTCGTCCGACAAGGAGTCGCTCATGGTGACTTTAGGAAAGGATGTGCTCGGCAATAACGCCTACGGCCTGAGATTTACCATGACAGGCACTGTCAACTGGGTGGTGCTCGACGACATATCGGTAATCTACGACGAGACATATTCATACCACGACTGTGGCATAGCTCCGATGCAGGCCGGCAACGCCACTTCGCTTGAGGTGACAGGCCTTCGCCCGGGTACTGTATATGCCTACCGCGTGATTGCCGACGACGCCAACGGCCTGAAGAGCCAGCCGTCGCAGTGGATTGTATTCACTACCACCGATACCTCGGGTATCGGCGATGTAGTGGCCGACGGCGAGGGTGAGGATTCTCCCTGGTATACGCTTACCGGTCTGCGTCTCGACGGACGCCCCTCGGCTCCGGGTCTGTATATCCACAACCGCCGTCTGGTACGCGTGCTCTGAGCCTCGATTAAAAACCGAGCCTATGAAGAAAGTGTTTCTATGGTGCCGGCGGTATCTGTCGGTGACATTCCTGATACTTATAGCATTCGTCATGATAGTGCTTTTCTTCAACGACAACTCATTTGTAAAGTCGGTGGAATACACCACACGTATCAAGGAGTTGCGTGAGGAGATACGCGACAATGAGGATACATTGCGCTATTACCGGCATATGAACCATGCCCTCGACACGGATCCCGAGACAATGGAACGTATCGTGCGCGAGAATTACCATATGCAGCGTGAGAACGAGGATGTATATCTTGTCGAGTAGCCCTGTCAGTACACTATCTTAGAAAAATAAACGATGGATAATACCAAATCTTCCGGGTGGCAGGCATGGCTTGTCACCGTCGGGCTGCTCCTTATCGTAGCCGGAGTGCTGCTCCCTATTCTTGGCATAGGCCTCTCGGCATACCGCTGGATATATGCCGGCGGAGCCGCAGTGTGTCTCGTAGGACGCCTTTTCAGCCGCATGCCTGAGAATGTGCCTCTGAGAGTGAAGAGGCTTATGCGTATCGAATCGTGGTCGGCGATATTCTTCTGTGCCGGGGCATTCTTCATGTTCTGGCCGGGGGCCGGAGCCGGCGACTGGCTCGCGTTCACTCTCGCAGGAGGCGCCATACTGATATATACCTCGATTATGATACCGCGCGCCATGCGCAAAGGGTAGCGGGATACCGTATGGACTGCGCCTGTCGCGCGCGGATATGCGGGTAATAAGCTCAGAGTTTGTTTAATAATAGATGTTGCCGACTTTTATTATTAAACAAGTTCTAAAATCACCTGGTTCCTCTATTTTGTAGAGGAAATTCATGCGATATTCGGCAATATTAGTTAATTTTGTCATCGCAATGTCATATAATCTTGTCATAGACCAGGGTAACTCTACTGCAAAAATAGCAGTGTTTGAGGGTGATAGCCTTGTAGAACAGTGGCGGTGCGAAGAACTTCTGCCGGAAGTGCTGCGCCGTGTCGCCGTATCCGCCCCTATCGAGGCGGCGATATACTGCTCTGTGACCCACCACAGTGAGAATATAATTGTCACACTGCGTGAAATAGCCGGTAAGGTCTATGAGCTGACATCGCTGCTCCCTCTCCCCATCACCATCGGCTACGCCACCCCCTCGTCGCTCGGGCGCGACCGTATAGCCGCCGTCGCCGGCGCCAGGGCCATGCTCCCCGGGCGTACGGTGCTTGTGGTCGATGCCGGCACAGCGATTACATATGATGTGCTGCAGCCCGACGGCAATTTCCTCGGAGGGAATATCGCTCCCGGACTGTGGCTCCGCGCCGAGGCTCTCAACCGCCATACCGAACGCTTGCCTCTTGTCAATGTCGAGACTCCGGGCGATGTGCCCATATGGGGCACTGACACCCCGCGGGCCATCACGGCCGGTATAGTGCGCGGAGTGGCCGGCGAAATCGACTACTACCGGCGTATGCTCCCCGACGATGCCGCGGTGATACTTACCGGAGGCGATGCCGTGCGTCTGGCACCATTTGTGCCGCAGCATCACGCCGCAGAGGTAATAGTGGAGCCGGCTCTGGTGGTGCGCGGCCTCAACTGCATATTGCAATACAACCAAGCTCTCCAATAAATCAACTCCTATATCGTCCCGCCACGGGCGGGCCCAATACACGCGATTAATGAATCTACGCAAATCACTCATCACGGCTGCCATGAGCGCCGCATGTCTTCTCCCCGCCCTCTCTGCGAGCGCCCAGGAGGGGATGACTCCATACTCCAAATACGGCTACGGTATACTTAACGACCAGGCCACATCGACACAGCGTTCGATGGGCGGCGTGGGCTATGCCATGGCTTCAGGCCGTCAGATCAATGTGATGAACCCTGCGAGCTATGCCGCCATCGACTCCATCACCTTCCTTTTCGATATGGGCATAACTATGTCGAAACTCTGGAGCAGCGAGACCGATACAAAAGGTGCGCGCCACAACGAGCAGGAGTTTGGCGGCGGCCTGAACTATGTCACCATGCAGTTTCCGGTAGCCAAAAACATGGGTATGGCCCTTGGTCTGGTGCCCTTCTCGTCGGTGGGATACTCGTTTTCCAACAGTATCAACAACGGAAGCGAGGCCCGTTCGGGCGAAGGTGGTCTCAACTGGCTGTTTGCCGGATATTCGATACGTCCGGTCAAGGGGCTCAGCGCGGGTGTCAACTTCGGTTATCTTTTCGGCACAGTTGTCAACGACACCTATGTGTACACCAACAATGGCTCGCAGACACTGTTTGAGACCCAGGTGCAGGTGCGCGACTATCACCTTCAGTTCGGCCTTCAGTACGGCTACGATATCAACCGCGACAACCGTGTCACCGCCGGCATCACCTTCTCTCCCGGCAAGTCTCTGCTCGGTCATGCCTGGGGGCTTAACTACGATATGACCCAGAGCACCAACAAGGCCGATACCGTGGGCTATACATCGCTCCGCCACAAGTATACACTTCCGGCGGTATGGGGCGCAGGCCTCAACTGGCAGTGGCGCGAGAAGCTGATGGCCGAAGTCGACTTCACCTATTCGCCGTGGGCCGACGCAAAGTTCCCCGACATCGACTCGGAAAAGCAGACTCTTGAGTTCAGCGACAGATGGAAACTCGCTGTCGGCGCTCAGTACACACCCAAGAACCGCGGCAGCTACTTGCAGCGTATCACCTACCGTGGAGGCGGTTTTTATGAAAACAGCTATGTCAAGGTACTCGGAAATACAATAAAGGAGTATGGAGCGTCGATCGGTCTCGGCCTGCCTGCCCCCGTCGGAAAGACTCTTATCAACTTAGGCGTGGAGTGGCGTCACCGTCAGGCCAGCCCCAACTCGCTTATCAAGGAGGACTATATCAATATCACACTGGGTATCAATTTCAACGAACGCTGGTTCTATAAAAACAAGATACGATGACCTTACGGGCGATGCGTGCTCTTCCGGGTATAGTCTGCATAATGATTCTTGCGGGCGCCGCCGGTGCGTGCAAGGATGAGAAGACCGAGGTGGTCAGCCTCAATGTTGTAGGCGACAGTGTGCCTACAATGACTACCCATGCCGTGACCACACTCATCTCAGACAGCGGGCAGATACGCTATCGTGTGACTACCGACAACTGGCTCGTATATGATGAGGCCCAGGTGCCGATGTGGCGTTTCCCCGACGGACTTTATCTCGAGAAGTTTGACAAGGACTTCGGGATAGAGGCCACCGTGCAGTGTGACTCGGCCACATACTTCAGTCAGCGCGGTCTCTGGCGTCTTGACGGTAATGTCAACATACTTAACACCATCGGAGAGAAATTTCTCTCCCAGCAGGTGTTCTGGGACCAGCGGCTCAACAAGGTCTATTCCGACTCGTTTATCCATATAGAGCGTGCCGACCGCACTATCGAGGGCTACGGCTTCGAGTCAAACGACAAGATGACCAATTACCGTATCACCAATCCTACAGGCATCTTTCCGGCGAGTGACTTCAATCCCGGCAAAGAGAACGGCGCCGACAATGCTCCTGCCCCCGACAGTGTGTCTGAAGAGAAAAAGCCCGACAGGCTGCCACCTGAAAAACGTCTCAGGAAGCCTGTACTCCCTCCACGGCCTGTTGAGCGGAGGCCTTAGAAACCGAGTTTCGCGGATATGGTGTAGCCGCATTACAGTTATTTCAAATACATTAGGATATGGATCCCAACTGGAGCGTCTGGCTCATAATCACAATAGTATCGCTGATGCTCTCGGCACTCTTTTCGGGTGTCGAGATTGCCTATATATCGTCCAACCGCGTCAAGGTAGAAATCGACGTCAAGCGCGGCGGCCTCATAGGCAAGATTATCAACCTGTACTATACCCGTCAGGAACTGTTTATTTCCACCATACTTGTGGGCAACAATATCGTGCTCGTAATCTATGGTATGGGCGCTGCGGCACTGCTTGAGCCGTGGATAGCCGTGTGGTGTCCCAACGAGGCCGGAATCCTTATCATACAGACTCTTATCTCTACTGCGATAATACTCCTTACCGGAGAGTTCTTCCCCAAGACGATATTCCGTATCAATCCCAATTCGTCGCTGAGGGTATTCTCGCTCCCGATATTCGTATTCTGGGTGGTGCTCTATCCGGTGTCGGCATTCACCACCTGGATTTCCAAGGCCCTGATGTGGATGGCCGGGATACGCAATGTAAACCATACGCTCGGAGTGCTTACCGTGGGCGATCTCAACCAGTATATCCAGACCAATATCGACGAGCGGGCCTCGGAGGCCAAGGTCGAGAATGAGGTTAAAATCTTCCACAACGCCATTGATTTTTCGTCGACACATCTGCGCGACTGCATGACTCCGCGCAATGAGATTGTCGCAGTCAATATCGACACTACCGACCGCGAGGAGCTCTCGGCCCTGTTTACATCGTCGGGCCGTAGCAAGATTCTGGTCTATCGCGAGGATATCGACAATGTGCTGGGGTATATCCATGTGAGCGAGCTCTTTTCTCCCGACAGCGACTGGAAAGAGGCCATAAAGCCTGTGCTTTTCGCTCCGGAGACTCTTCTGGCCAACAAGATGATGCGCCGCCTGCTTAGCGAGAAGCGCTCGATGGCTATCGTGGTTGATGAGTTTGGCGGCACGGCAGGGCTTGTGTCGCTCGAGGATCTTGTCGAAGAGATTTTCGGCGATATCCAGGACGAGCATGACAATGCCCGGCTTACAGCCCGCGAGGTTGAGCCCGGAGTGTATGAATTCTCCGGACGATGTGAAATCAGCTATCTGCACGACTCTTTCGGAGTCGATCTTGAGGAGAGCGACGAGTATCAGACTCTGGCCGGTTTCATCCTGCATAATCTGGGTGAGATTCCCGTGCAGGGAGCGACCATCGAGCTTGACGGATGGACGTTGACTATCCTGCGCCGCACGGCTACGCGCCTTGAGCTGATAAGGCTCACAAAGAGCGCCTCCGCCGGTTCCGACAAGGAGTAGTCCGCCGGGCAGTGGTCTGCCGGGGTGACGGCGCATATATCGCGCCTGTGATTGTGTGTTCATTATAGTATAGTTTGTGTTTTTGTATAAGATTGCAGGCATTGACGCCTGCGATAGGGGGAATATCTAAGTAACTGTTCTAAATTATTTTATATTAACCGGCCTGATTATTTCGATGTTTCTTCGGCAAAATTTTTGAATCTTTTCCTCTCTTCATCAGTCGTGTAGCTCGCTACACTCCTTCTTCATCGAGTAAAATCTTCTAAAAATTTCACTCGAATAAACATTAAAATAATTTCGACCAGTTACTTACCAGGCAACATGTATCCATATGCCTCCGCGCTCGAATATGAGCTCGCGGTGGGGCAGTGTGCGCAATATTGCGTAGAGACGTCGGTTGCCTTCGATGGTTCCTGTAGTGAGGTCGGCTGCACGCCCTGCGAGATGGTAGGAGCGTTCGGCGCCACCGACAGCTGTGTTGAGTGCCTTGCAGCGGTAGCCGCTGTTTACGTATATTGGAGAGCCCAGCAGGGCGCGTGCCGGCTCAAGTACGTCGTTGATAAGCCTGTGCATGGCTTCTACGGCCTGTGGAGGCGGGGTGTTGTTGATGCCGAGCCGTGTGGCCGTGGCCGATTGTGTCAGTTCGCGGATTGTGAAGTGGGATGCCGCCTCTTTGGCGTCGAGCGGCACTGCTGCCTCGGTAGCTGCTACCGATAGGGCGATAATCGTGTTTTTATTCATAGTAATAAAATGATATGTGTTGTGTTTTCGATGCAAAGATATAACTAAACGTTGTAATATGCAAATTTGGACATGATTTTTTAGCATGCCATATGCATTTTTGTGGAATCGAGTGACGGAACACCTTTCGATATATCCTAAAATAAAATACACTCGCAATGTTTGCGAGTGGCGGAGGTGCTGTTGTTGTAAAAGTTAAGCCAACAAACTATTTCAAAAATAAACTGCAAACTTATTTTTAGAGTTTGGCGATATTATTTACGGTTAAGTTGTTCTAACGCCGGTTAATGCAATGCGGATAAGTTCCGCGCCCTTTTCCATTGTCCATTGGCTTAACGCTGTAAAGATAACATAATAACTTTGCTAACTTGCAGCAGACACACGATAATCAGCATATCGGTATATGAAAAGAGCGCGGACCGTATGGGGATCCGCGCTCAGGATTACGAATTGCAAGGCTGCTCACGCAGCTATTTGGGATTTCTGATTACTTGACAACTTTCTTGCCGTTGATGATGAGGAGGCCCTTGGCAACCTCGGGATTTACGGGGATACCCTGGAGGTTGTAAGCCTTGACGGGAGCGTCAGCGTCCTCAATCTCGATATCCTCGATGGCGTTGGTGCCGAAGTCGTCGCCGATGCCGAAGCTCATGTAGAGTACGTTGGCTGTGTACTTGTTGGCTACAGTTTCGGTAAACTTGAGGGTCATGAGTTTCTTGCCCTCGGTGAGGTTGATGTTGTCAATCTTGTTGGTGACGAATTTCTGCCAATTGCCGGTCTTTTCAGCGGCGATGTTGAATGTAGCTTCAGGAGCAACGGTGGGGTCGGCGTCGTAAGCAGCCTTGTCGAAGATGTTGAATTCGATGTTGGCGGCCTCCTGCTTGGTAGCAGTGGGGCATACGAGGGTGTAGTTGCCGGCTTTTGTTACATTGAGGATGAACTGCTCCGACTTGTTGGCGGTGTAGTTGCAGAGGTAGGATACCACTTCGCCATCGAGATATGACTCACCGTCGAGCGACACAGCCTTGCTCTCTTCCTTCACGCCACCGATTTTCTTGGTGTTGAGGTCGATAGTGCCGGGGATGTTGTTGACAGAGCTTACTGCCTCGAACATGGCTGTAATCGACATGCTTTCGAAGATTTCGAAGGAGTAGGGGTTGGTGGTGTATTCGTCGCCGTTGTCATCGTTGGTGAAGTTGACAAACTTGTAGGTTGTGTCGTCGTCACCTGCGCTGGGAGTGGCAGTGATGCTGATGGTTGTGCCTTCAAGATAGTTGTTGGCGGCGGGAGATACCTTTATTGTACCTGCCTGTTCGGGATATACACCGGTGAACAGAGAGAAGTATTTAATCTGGTCCTTGGCCTCAAACCAGAAGTTGGCGAGGTTGGCGGTCTCCTTGGTGTTGTCGTGGTGGAAGGTGACGCGGAGGGTGTATTCGCCTTCGGGGATTTCCTCGTCGAAGAATGCCATTGCGTCGTAGAGAGCGTTCCAGTTGCTCTTCTCGTTAGCCAGGTAGATGGGGTCGAGTGCACGCTCGAGGTCTTCGCCGTTGTAAAGCTCAAACACGATGTTTGCACCGTCGGTCTTTACAGCATACTGGAAGTGGAGGATGTACTGCGATTCCTTTGTGTTGTTGATTTTGAGATCCATGTAGTCTCCTTCCCAGAAATCAGCGGTCTGCTCAACAACTTCCTGCTGCTGTTCCCATGCATAGCGGTTTTTGTCGATAGAGGGATCGGGAAGTTTCTCATCGGCTGTAGCGGGCACACGGGGATATACAGCGACACATTTGCTGTATTCGCCGCCGAGCTTCAGAGGATTAGTGTTGATGTCCTGCACTGTCTGGGCAGAAGCGAAGCCCATTGCGAGAAGGGCTGCTGAAAGAAGTAAAGTTTTCTTCATGATAACTTATCTGTGGTTAATCTTTTAATTTGGATTGCTGTGGTTACTGGTATTCCGTCGGAAAAAGCATAGGGGAATGACGGATATTTCGGATAGGTTTTCCGACCGCTAAGTTAGTAGCAGAGTGACCCTTAAAGGGGTGAAATTTTATCGCAAGAGGTGTAAAAGTTTATTTTAGTGCTTTATAACATAAAAAACTCATATTGATAAAAAGAGCATCCCCGGGGCGCAGGGTACGCTCCGGGGATGCGGAATGAGGTTGTTGTAGCGGTAACTGTAGCTTATCGTACTACGAGCTTGGCCACTTCGGATGATGCTTTCACGACATAGACTCCGGCGCCTACGCTGATTTCAGTCACAGCCTCGCCACGGCCGTTGTATATGACACGGCCATCGGCAGCCGATACCATGACGGGGAGGCCTTCGCATCCGGTGATTACGATGCGTCCGGCCTCGGCACGGATTACGATGTCATCGGCCGAGGGTGTATCTATCGCCGAGGTGCCTGCACCGACTGTTTCGGAGCCTTTCGACTCTCGCTCACCGTAGAGTGCTGTCACAGTCCAGAGGTGTGAGTCGGGGCTGTCGACATTGTCGGTATAGGATGTGGAGGCGACAGGTGTGTCGTTGACAAGCCGGCCGTCGCGGTACACATTGTAGCCTGTCACTTCCATTCCGTATGACGAAAGGGGAGTGAAGGTGACGTCGTCGAGCATCAGCATGAACGAGTTGGTAGCGCAAGAGCGGATGGCGAAGTAGCGGGCTCCCTGGGGCACGTCGGCCTGGTAGAGTGTCCATGAACCGGGCACTTTGTCGACTGAGAAGCCGGTGGCGGTGAAGTCGGCAGGATTGAGCGAGCCGGTGGAGTAGAGTACCTCGATACGCTCGGGATAGTCGGCGCTGTAGCTGCGGGCGTAGAACGATACGGTCTGAGCGTCGCCGCTGAGCTCGGGCGAAATGGCCCAGTCGTCGGTAGTGCCGTTGTCGTAGCGGGCGAATGCGGCGAGATACTGCTTGCCTGAGTGGGGGCTCAGGTATTTGTTGCCTTCAAACATGCCGGTAGCGCTGAACATGAAGAATGATGCGAGGGTCTTTCCGGCGTCGATGCCTGGGAGGTCGACTTCGCCGAAACCGCATATGGCCGATGCGTCAAGGTCTCTCATGGCCCATCCTTCGGCATAGTGGCTCCACGCCTCGGTCGACTCGAAGTCGTCGGTGACGGGCGATGCGGGGGTTGTCGCTACTTCGGGAGCTTTCCAGGTGAGGGCCACGCTGCCGTCGGTCGACTTGATGGCGGCCAGGGCTGTCGGGGCAGGGAGGGGCGACACCATAGGAGTCACGGTCAGAGTCTCCGACGCATCGTTGTCGTTGGTGGTGTCGTCGGTGTGCGACACGATAGCCTTGAAGGCGATAGCCTTATCGGCAAGCGGGCTCATGGTGGCGGTGAATTCCACAGAGCCGCTTCCGAGAGAGGGTATGGCATCTCCGTCGACAATGTCATAAAGGTCGCCGTCGGCATAAAGCTCTACGATGTAGTCGGCGGCATTTTCAGCGCCGTTGTTGGCGATGTCGACAGCAATCTTGAATTGCTCGCCGCCTCTTACATGGGCAGGCGCGCTGATAGCCTTAACCTCAAGGTCGATACCGGCCATCGACTCTACATTGATATTGTCGATATATGTGGCTATGTAGGGGCGGTCGTGGGTGGTTGCGGTAAACTTCAGGCTTATGTTGCGTCCGGCATATTCGGCGAGCGACACGATTACCTCATGCCATCCGCGTGTCTGGCCGATTTCAACTACAGTCTTGTTGAAAATCTCGGTCCATTCGCCGCCGTCGGCGCTCACGGCTACAGCCAGAGGATTGAGGTCGGCCTGGTCGTTGTCGGGAGTATAGCTGTAGAATCGCAGGATGGGGGCTTTCATGTCGGCCAGGCTAATCTTGCCGGTCATCATCGCTCCGCAGTATCCGGCGAAATATCCGTTCATGGTCATCAGACCTCCGTCGCCGTCCTGTGAGGTAACGTCGCTGTCATCGGCCTGGGGCGCCCAGTTGCCGTAGTTGATGCGCTCGGTAAGGTAGATTGTCGACGCGCGGCCTCCGGGGTATGATTCATGGAGCTCCTTGTAGGGAGTACCGGCGGGGATGCTCTTGGTCATAGTCTTTCCGCTCTCGCCGCGGTCGGTCACAGCCGAAACGGAGTACTGTACAAACTTCTGGGTGCCGGCCTCCACACCTGTGAATGTGAATGAAGTGCCTGACACGTTTTCAGCCACCAGCTCTCCGTAAGCGTTGACGTCGTAAATGTTGTAGCGCACTCGGGCGGGATTGATGGCATTGCCGTCGGCAGAGACGGATACCTCGTCCCACGACAGTGTAATCTCGCCGTCGGAGGCCTCGGATATGGCTACCGATGCGGGATCGGCTGCCAGCGGAGTGCCGATGAAGGCAGTCAGAGTGGCTTCGGGTCCGGCATCCTCGCCCTTGAAGGCAACGGCGCGATAGGTATAGTCGCCACCCTGCTCGAGGATATCATCGTAGGTGAGGATGGCGCCGGGAGCCGGAGAGGTGAATGTATGCACGAGGGTCTCGCCGCGGCTCAGCTCAATGCGGTCGATTGCCGAGATGGCGCTTCCGCTCATGTCGGTAGTGGGTGCCTTCAATGACACGGTGGCCTTGTAATCACCGCCGGCGTCGGAAGTTACGGTAAGCTCGGTGGGGCGTGAGGGTGCACCGGCGTTTATGCCGGTCTCCACCGATATCATGCACACCTCGAGGTTGTACATGTCGGCATCGGATATACCGTGCAGACCGATGTGGTATGTGCCTGAAGTGGCAGGTGCTATGAAGTCGCCGAATGTCTCGAAGTCGCCTGAGAGTGTCACAGGCTCGACGAGTGTCGATGTCATGTCGGCGGGAGTAGCGCCGGCACCCCATTTTGCTTCGATTTTTTCAGGGTAGCGCGAGTTGGAGCTGCGAGCCTTGAAGGTGGCGCGATACAGCTTGCCGGCCTCAAGCATGAGCGGGGGCGATATCAGCCAGTCGTCCATGGTGACTGTGCCGTACTTCACGCGTACGAGACCGGATGCATATTCCCATGTCTTGCCGTCGCCGTTGGCATCGACTACAGTGAAGAATCCGATAGATTCGGGCGAGCCGAACTCCTCGGTCCAGGGGAGCACGGGATTGCCGCATACCACTTTGTTGGATTCGGTGGAAGCCGATACGTATGAGTGGTTGTCGGCGATGACTGTATAGCTGTAGGCCTGCATTCCGGCAGCGGCGTCGGGGGTGTCGGTCACGGATGTGGCGGTGACGTTACGTGCTATCACTACATCGCCGGGGATGCGTGTCACGGTGTAGGTAAGTGAGGCAGCGTCGATGTATCCGCCGTCGGCTGACTCTGTTACGGGATTCCATGACACGGAAATTGTGCCGTCGGAGTTTTCAGCAGCCACACCTTCGGGTGCTTTCGGTGTGCCGAAGCCCACAAACTTGTCGACAGTCACCTTGGGCGATGAGCCTTTGTCGTTGGCCACGAAGATGGTGAAGGTGTATTTTCCGCGCTCGGCAACGGTTATCTCGGCCTTTGTGTCGGCTCCGAATGATGTGGTGCCCTTTGCAGCCTCGCTGCCGTTGCAGAGGATTGTATATGAAATCTCTCCGGAGGCCTCAGTGCCGTCGTAGAGCGATGACGGGGCGGTGAAGCTGACATAACCGGTGAGCGAGCCTCCGTCGAATGAGGTTTCGGCGCCGGTCACTGCGGCCGGAGCGTCATCCTCGGCGGGAGGAGTGGGTACGTAGAGGCCCACCACCTGGCGCCCTGCGGCGAAGTCCATGAGTTTTGTGGCCTTTCCGGTGTTGAGGTCGACTTCGCAGAGATATGTCTGGGCACCGCCGGGACCTACAGTCCAGAACATGCGTCCGGAGCGCGGGTCGATTGTGGCCGAGCCGGTGATGAGCGGGAGCTGACCGGTCTCTCCGACGAGGGTAGTCTCTCCGGTGAGGCGGTCGATTTTGTGCAGCGACGAGGAGTTGACTTTTACCGATGTGCCGTATATCTCCACGTCAGAGGATATGCCGTAGAGCTGTCCCGATGGGGCTGCTGCGATTGCAATCCAGTTACCATCCATTTCGCGGATGGGGGTTACGGTCTCTCCGGCCTTGTCGTAGGTGATGGTAGCGAGCACCATGCCTGTATTTTTCTCGTTGGAGAAGAATCCGTAGATTTTGTCATCGTAGGGATTCAGTGTCAGGTCGTAGGGGAGGGCTGTCAGTTTGGGATAATTGGTCCAGAGTTTGCTGCCGTCGGTCATCGAATATGCATCGACATAAACGATTGTGCCATACTGGGCATTGCATCGGGTGGCATAATATACGTCGCCGTACATTATTCCGTTGTAGAACGATGCGTATCCGGGATCCATGGCGATATCCATCTGCCATGTTCCGCCGTCTGTGACGGGAAGCGTCCACAGTCCGGTCAGGGTTTCATCCTGCGACGAGATTACCATGCCTTTCATCTGTGGCACGGTAGTGGATGTGTCGGCAGCAAGCGATGGAATAGAGATTCCTGCGGCATAGAGAGCCGCCAACATAGTAACAAGTTTTTTCATTAAATAATTTAAGTGAATAATGATTGGAAGTATATTGCGATGATATACACAATTTTAAAGGTGCAAAGTTACGGAAAATAGCTGTTAGTACAAAATAAGCTCATGTTTAAGCATGTGTGTAAACATGTGCTTATTTGTGTTGTGCGTTTCACCCGACAATATCGTGCGGCAAAAAAAAGCTCCGCCTCTGTGTCACACAGAAGCGGAGCCGAATAGGTTGCGTTGTTTATGGATATTTGAAAATGTCTGTGAAAAAATATGTGATTAAATCTAAAAATGCAGCCTATACGTGTTTACTTAACCCAATCTTTTTAATCCTTAGATGGTCAGGCTCTTGACTGTATGTTGGTACGGTCGGGAGCCTGACCGTTGAATATCGTCTATCTGCGTATGAATATTTTTCGTCCGTTGTGTATATACAGTCCGGGTGTCGACGGCTGTCGGTCGAGACGTATACCCTGTAGTGTATACCATGCGTCGTCGGCGTCTTCGCGGGTATCGCCCTCAATCTCTTCAATGCCCGATGTGGATGAGTTGGCGGTGTAGAGAGTGATGCGCACGCATGGGCGGTTGCCTGTGAAGCTGAATGTAAGCGACTCTTTTGCGGGTTGGGAGAGTGTGACTTCAAATGAGTCGGGATTGTCGGTCGAGGCGGTCTTGGCTATGACATAGTCGCCGGCTTCAAACTCGGCTCCGTTGAGTGCGATGAGCGATGCATCGGAGTATTTGTCGGATGTGTAGTATGTGCATCCCTCAAACTTCATTCGGCTCACTTCGGCATATGTCGGGAGGGTCACAGTGTGGGTGACATCCTCGTTGAATCGGATGAAGTCGCCCTTTGTACCGTAGCCTTTGCCTTCGGTGTTTGATATGGATATTCCGTTGCCGAAGCTCCAGGAAGAGCCTTCGCGGTTGGCTGTGCATATGGTGTAGCTTTCGGCCACCGGGTCGGAGTATATTATGGAGCCTTCGGTGGTTCCGCCTTCGTTCTGTGCCTCGGTTATGTGGTCGACGAGCGAGTTGAGGTATACCTCGAGCATGGTGTAGCGGTCCTGGTCGAGAGTCAGAGCGTCGGCAGGGTTGTTGGGGTTGAGACCATGTTCGGTTTCCCACTCGTCGGGTATTCCGTCGCCGTCGGTGTCGACAGGAGCAGTGATTGATTCCAGTTCGGGCCATGCCGACCAGTTGGCGGGTGCATCCGAAGGCTTGTTGTCCTCCTGGCTGTTTATGAGGCCGCGGCTGTTGCCTTTGCCGGTGTATGTTGCTGTGCCTTTTCTGGCGTCGGAGATGATGAAGTCGTCGTGGGAGTCGCGCGACAGCGATGCTCCGGCATAGTCGAGCACACGTGCGTAGGCGTCGTCGGCCGAATGGGTGGTGGTGGAGATAAAGTCGATGGGAGTGTCGAGGCGGAGCGCGTCGTCGCCGGGATATGTTCCGTCGGTTGCACTGTCGCTTTTGTCAATCTGGTTGAGGAATCCGTTTTTCCAGTTGTCGGCGGTCACATCGGCATATTTCGTGTTGACGTTTCCTTCCACGAAGTATTTTCCCCAGAGGTGTAGGGCCGGGGTATATGCGGGATATGTGGTGCAGTAGGAGTTGGTGCGTACGCCTACGCCTGCAATACGTCGGCCTCGGTAGTTGGTGGGGGTTGCGGGGCCGGGCTTGTAGTAGTTGTTGACGATGTTCACGTTCATGCCCTCGCCGCCGTAGCATCCGTTGCCTCCGAAGTTGTAGATGACATTGTTGCGCATGTCCATGCGTTCGTCGAGCTGGGTGGTGGGACGCGGACCGAGTCGGGGAGTGCGCGATCCGTGGTGGGCTATCAGGTTGTGGTGGAATGAAGCGCCTGAGCCACCCCAGTTGCCTCCGTATCCGTGGGCGCCCTTGGAGTGTCCGGCGTTTACGAGGCTCTGGTCGATTATGCTCCACTGCAGCGTGGTGTTGGAGTTGCCGAGTATCGAGCAGCATTCGTCGATACTCCATGAAATCGAGCAGTGGTCGATGATTACGTCGTGGGTGTCCATCACCGACAGTCCGTCCCATCCGTCGGCTCCGTTGGCGGTCACATTCTTGTTGCCGAGGCGGAATCGCATGTAGCGTACGATACAGTTGGCCGATACGTTTACAGGATAGTCGGCGATGCATATGCCGTCGCCGGGCGCGGTCTGTCCGGCTATGGTGGTGTTGGATGAAATGGTAAGGCCTGAGGATAGATGTATTGTGCCCGATACGTCGAATACAATAGTGCGCGGACCCGACTGTGCGAGTGCCCAGCGGAGGGTACCTTTCAGCTTGGCGTCATCCTTAAGGTTGGTGACGTGGTATACATTGCCTCCGCGTCCGCCTGTGGTGTAGCGTCCGAAACCTTCGGCTCCGGGAAACGCAGGAGTCTTTTCCGGAGTCTCGGCTGCCGATACGAGCAGCGGCAATGCGATGATGGGGAGAAGATATTTCATGATTCGTCAGGTTAATTACGTATGATTATTTTGCGTCCGCGGTGGATGTAGAGTCCGGGGGCTGATGGCTCGGCGGGGAGCCTGTGGCCCTGGAGGGTGTACCAGGCGGTATCGTAGGAGCCTTCGGGCTGGTCGCGGCGAATCTCGCCGATGGCGGCTGTGGCCGGTGGATTGGAGGTGAAGAGGGTAATCCGCAGGCATGGGTTGTTGTCTTGCCATACGAATGTGATTTTGTCGGTCGCAGGCTCTGCCAGCTTTATTTCGAAGGATGAGGGAGCGGTGGATATGTCGGAATTTTTCGCGATGGCGAATGTTGATTCCGGGTAGACGGTGCCGTTGAATTCGGTGAGAGAGGCGTCGGAGTAGCTGTCGGAATTGTAGTATGTGAATCCCTCGAAGCGTATGCGGTCGACCTCGGCACGCGAGGGGAGGGTGAGGGTATGGCGCACGTCGCGGGTGAGGCGTATGTAGTCGCCGCGTGTGCCGTAGCTTTTTCCGGCGTCGTTGGAGAGTGTGATATCGTTGCCGAAACTCCAGGTGGAGGGGATGCGGGTGGAGGTGGCTACAGTGTAGGAGGGTTGGATGTCGGGCAGGTATTCGCAGTCGCCGTCGGTGGTTCCGCCCTCGTTCTGTGTGGAGGTGATATGGTCGACGAGCGAGTTGATGTATACCTCTACCATGGTGTAGCCTTCGTCGTCGGTCAGCAGCGCATCTGCCGGGTCGGCCGGGTCGAGCCCGCGGGCGAGTTCCCATGAGTCGGGCATACCGTCGCGGTCAGTGTCGAGGGGCGCTTCCTTGGAGTTGAGTACCGGCCATGGATTCCAGTTGTCGGGAGCATCGGCAGGGCGGTTGTCGTAGGGAGAGTCGATGATTCCCTTTGCATTTCCGGCGCCTGAGCCGGTGTAGGTGGCATAGCCGTTGCGCACGTCGGATACCATCAGTGCGTCGTGTGAGTCGCGCGACAGTGACGCTCCGGCGTGGTCGAGCACCCGTTGGTAGGCATCGGCCGCGGAGTGGGTTGTCACGTGGTAATATTTCATCGGCTCTTTGAGGCGCATGCGGCTCTCGTCGAGGTTGTATTTTTCGGGATTGTTGCGATAGGTGTCGGAAATCTGCTGCCATATGCCCAGGCCCCAGTTGTCGGCATCGACCGCCGGGTGGCGTGAGTTGACGTTGCCGTCGACAAAGAGTCGGGCCCATACGTGGTACATCTCGTGTCCCTCCTGCTCGTTGACTGCCACTCCGCATATGCGGCGCTGGTAGCCGACTGCGCGCGACGCTATTGTGCCGGGTCCCGGCTTATAGTAGTTGTTGACGATGTTGGCGTTCATGTTCTCGGCTCCGTAGCAACCCTGTCCGCTCCAGTTGTACATCACGTTGCATCGGAAGTCGGTGGTGTCGCGTGCTCCTGTGGCGGGTCGTTCGCCCAGTCGCGGACAGCGCGAGTCGTGGTGCACGAGCAGATTGTGGTGGTACGATGCACCCTCTCCGCCCATCATTGCTCCATAGCCGTGAGTTTTTTTCGAGTGGCCTCCGTAGCGCAGGCTCTGGGATATTATACACCATTGTACGGTGGTGAAGCGGTTGCCGTAGATGGAGCAGCATTCGTCGACGCTCCATGATATAGAGCAGTGGTCGACTATGATGAGGCGCGAGTCGACGGCACCGAGCCCGTCGGGCTCAAATCCGTCGCCCTCGATTTCGGCCATGCGGTTGCCTGGCCTGAAACGCATGTAGCGGGCTATCACGTTGGAGCAGGCGAATGTCACCGGGTAGTCGGCCACGCATATGCCGTCGCCCGGCGCTGTCTGTCCGGCGAGTGTGAGGTTGCCGTTGGTAATCTTGAGGTCGCTCTGGAGGTATATTGTGCCGGAGACGTCAAAAACTACGATGCGCGGCCCCGTCTGTTCGCATGCCCAGCGCAGCGACCCGTAGCCGGAGTCGCGCAGATTGGTCACGTGCAGTACCTTTCCACCACGTCCGCCTGTCACATAACGCCCCCATCCCTCGGCTCCGGGGAATGCCGGCGTGCGCTCTATGCGCTCCTGTGCCGAGGCGGCTACGGAAGCGATGATGAGCATCATGTATGTAATCAGGAGTCTGGTTTTCATGACATCGTAGATTGGTCGGTGCAAAATTAGACAACATGTACAGCATGCGGGGGTGAAAATTTGCCGAAAGATGGTGGATTCGGGCAAATTGCAGGTGGAAATTACGACACGTCGGTGTAAACAAGCGGGGCACGCCTCGGATGTGGCGTGCCCCGTGTCGGTGGGTATAGATTATAGAAAGATTATTTTATCATCTTCTCGGAGCGGCGTGTGCCGTCGGGGAGGATTTCCACGCGTATCACAGTGCCTTTGGTGTCGGCGTCGACCTGTACACCCTGGAGGTTGTAGTATACGGCAGATACCGCCTGATTCTCGCCGATTACAGCGTCGATGCCTGATGTGCCGCCTGTCACAGCCTCGGATGCAGCTCCCAGACCGCCGTGGGCGTTGGCTGCGCGTACGGTGTATGAGGCTCCGTCGTTGGCGTTGAGGTCATAGCTTGTGGCTGAGGTGTGGGCGAGGTATTCTCCGTTGCGGAATACGGCGTAGCCCGATGCGTTGGCGACAGCCGACCATGTGAGGGTTGTTCCGGAGATGGCTGCGCTTTCAGGAGCCGCACACTGCAGTGTGGCCGATGCGGGATCCCAGGAGTCGTTGCCGCAGAGTACGTTGCGTACGGTAAGGCGTGCGGCCTCTTCCTCAGAGAGTATGGGAGTGTATGTGTTGGTAGATGTCGGAGAGTTCTTGCGGGTGCTGAGGTCGATGGGGTTGCCGTCCTTGTCCATAGAGTTGTACTCGTAGAAGTGGGTCGGAAGAGTACCCATCGAGCCCCATCCTTCGGCGCTTGCCTCGGCAATCATGATTGTGTTGAGGAAGTATGCGCGGGGTTCGTTATGCCAGGGGCGTCCGAGCGCATATGGTCCGTAGCCCGATATGGTGTTGCTCTCGAATACGTAGCCATACTTGTTGTTGACCGATGTAGAGGGGGCTGTGATGTAGCCGCCTTCAATCTCATGGATGATGTCGCAGTGGTCGAAGAAGTGGTCGCCTCCGCCGCAGATATAGTCGACAGAACCGTGGATGAAGCAGCGGTCGAGATAGCTCTGGTTGCCGGTGACATATGTGTCCTGAATCGACTGGAGGGCTACATTTGACATGATGTCCTTGTTGCCGCCGTAGAATGCAGCACCTACGCCCTGGCGCTTGTCAGCACCGAAGTCGAGGTCGTTGCGGATGGTGAGATCCTGGAAGTATGTGGCGGTAGCGTTGCGTGTAGAGATGATGGGGTTGGAGATACCGGTGCGGTTGCCGTGGAGGATTACGCCTTCGCGGCTCTCACCGATAATCGACACGTTGTATGCGCGGAGAGTCTGCTCTTCCGAGCCGAAGTCGTAGTCGCCGTTTTTCACGAAAATCACAGCACGCGGAGCGTCGGCAGTGTTGTTGGAGGCAGCCACTGCGGCAAACGCTGATTTCCATTCGTCGACATTGCCTACAACTATAGGTTCGATGGCCTCGACTGTGGCAGGAGCGCCTACGGTCATTGAGAGGACTATGTCCTTGTCATTGACATTGCCGAATGTGTCCTCGGCCTTTCCGGCGGGAATCACGAGCTGGGATGTGGCATTGTAGGGGAGATCCCATACCTTGAAGCGTACTGTAGCTCCGGCTACTTCGCCTTCGACAGCCTGCTCGCCTACAAATGCTGTGACGCTCTTCATCTCGCGGTCGAAGTTGAATGTTGCCACTGCGTGGTTGATATTGGATGTCGGTGTTGCAGAAGCGCTGTTGACTGCGGGCGGTGTGGAGAGTGCTTCCTTATTGATGAGGATTTCAAACCATGCCACGGGCTGGCTGCCGGGGGTGAAGAGGAATTTTACGGGAGTGCCTGCTTTGTGGCCCTCGAAGTTGACGAAGATGTTTTTCTCCGCTCCGTCGCCATTGCGGAAGTATGTGGCGGTGGGGAGATAGACTGTCGCGCCTTCGGAAGTCACATATCCGATTGTGCCGGGGGTGTAATTGTCCTTGAGATTGGTAAACTTGATCTGCTTGATTACCACGTTGGTGGGTACGGAGAGTGTGATTTCGGTGTTGTTCTTGAATTTGAACTGTGTGCCACCCCATCCGTCGTTGGCGGGATTGAGTGAGTAGGATCCGTTGCTCCACGAGCCGTCGGCCTGGTTGAGCGAGGAGTCGTAGACGAGTTTTACCATCTCGTCGTTCTCGGCTGCGTTGTAGATATGGAAGCCTGCTACGTTGATTGTATAGTTCTTGCTCTTTGAGCCGGCTTCGCCCTTGAAGGTGAATGTGCCTTCGGCGCCGTTGACAGTACCGGTAGCGGTCACTTTGCTGTTGTCGGAGAATGTGGCCACGATTGTAGGCTCGGCGGTGAAAATCCAGTCGCTGAGAGTCGCGGTAATGTCGGTGCCCGATGCGTTGAGTGCTTCCAGCAGTTCGGCGGGAGCATTTACTTCGTCGATGGTGAGAGAGTTGACGATGATGTCGCCTATGCGGTAGAGGCGGAGTGTGTAGGTGTCATTGAACACGAGCACACCCTCTTCGGCCGCTACATTGAATGTGACGATGGTCTGTGTGCTGCCTGCGGGAGTGGGAAGGGTGAATGTGCCGTCGCCGTTGTTGGTCACAGCCACGGCATTGCCATCTCCGTCGACAGCTGTCGCGGTAATGATTGCGTTGGCATTGGCGTTGGTCTTGACGGTGGTTGTGGCGGCGAAGTCGAGCGGAAGGTTGCAGTTCCAGTCGTATCCCTCACCGGCGGTCACATCCTGACCGTCGATTGCCACGCCGCGGAATGTGGCGCAGTGGTCGGCAATTTTCTCGAGCACCATATCCTTGTAGTTGGCGATGAAGCCGCCGTGATTGGCATTGAACACGAGTTTGAGCACTTTGCGGCCTGTGGTCAGTTCGCCCTCGAGGTTTATTACATGCTCTGTGTAGTTAGGCGATTCGGCGGGGAGGGTCCAGTTGGTCTCAGCCTCGACGACATTGCTCTGGTTGGTGACTGTGACATTGAGCACTCCGTCGCCATAGCGCGACACCGGAAGGGTCATGGCGTATACACCGGCCTGGTCGACAGTGATTTCGTTGGAAGTACCGCATCCGTTCTTTACGTATCCGATATTCTGGCCTTCGTTGCGTGCACCTCCTATGAGAGTCGATTTTGCGATGGTGACAGTGCCGGGGATGTGTTCGCTATTGTCGACATCGTCGCTATATAGAGCGAGTCGGCCCCAGTTGCCGGCATAGTTGCTCCCTTCGAGGTCGCGAGCCTTGAGGGTGAGGATGTAGTTGCCGGCGGGGAGTACCGGAGTGTAGAATTTGGATGTTGTCGATGGAGACCATGAACCGGTGTTCTCCATCTTGTGGACGGCTTTGAAGAGAGTGTCGCACTCTGCGGTGGATATGGATATGTCCATATACGCAGTGCCTTTGTGTCCGGTAGCGATGGTGAACTGATAGCTGCCTTCTGCCTCGCTGACGAGATTGAAGGTGACATTTGTGTTCTCACCGGTAGAGCCGATGTTGTCACCGTTGTTTTCGACTTTGCCTGATGTGCCGTTGAAGTCGCAGTTGTTCCAGTCGATGAATGTTCCGGCCGGAGTGGGGATTGCAACGGGATCGCCCGTAGCAGCGGCGGTCGAGAGTCCTCCTATCGCCATTATGGCCGACAGGGTCAGGGCTGAATTAAGATTTTTAAACATGAATGATGGTTGATTTTAAGGTTATGGATGCCGGATTAATCTCTCTCCGGCGTCCTTAACGGATATTGGATTAGAAATAAAAATCAGTTTATGGCTATTTGCACAATTGGCTTTGTAGACAAAATTATGTCAAAGATTGAACCGGAGAAATACTCCGGGCGCGCGAATCAGTCGAAAAGTCAAAAATTACACCCTTTCCGACAAATTTGTGCTATCGCTGTCCCGCCGGGGCTTTTTGCGATAATAAGTGCGCTTTAATGAGCGATATACGATTTATCTTCGCAAAAAAACATAGAAAGCAAATATTGTTAACAAGTTCTTAACCTTATGAGACTACCACGAATTATAATCATGCTTGTGGCTGTCGGCTCAGTAGTAGCGGGACATGCCCAGCGCGTACCTTATCTTGACGCGTCGCTCAGTCCTGAGCAACGTGCCGCCGATCTTTGCGGACGTCTTACCATAGACGAGAAGGCCAGGCTGATGATGAACAGTTCGCCGGCGATAGAGCGCCTTGGTATCCCTGCGTTCGACTGGTGGAGCGAGGCTTTGCACGGTGTGGGACGCAACGGGCTTGCCACTGTGTTTCCGTCGTGTATCGGTATGGCGGCCTCGTTCGATGATGATATGATCGACCGTGTGTTTACCGCAGTGAGCGACGAGGCCCGTGCCAAAAACACCGAAGCACGCCGCCGCGGTCAGATAGGCAAGTACAAGTGTCTGAGTTTCTGGACACCGACAGTAAATATCTTCCGTGACCCTCGCTGGGGCCGCGGTCAGGAGAGCTACGGCGAGGATCCATATATGAACGGGCGCATGGGCACGCGTGTGGTGCAGGCGCTACAGGGCGACACCTCCCGGAAGTATATCAAACTGCTTGCCTGCGCAAAACATTTCGCAGTACACAGCGGCCCCGAGAAGACCCGTCATAATTTCAATATAGAGAATCTGCCCGCGCGCGACCTGTGGGAGACTTATCTCCCGGCATTCCGTAATCTTGTGCAGGACGCCGGAGTGAGAGAGGTGATGTGTGCCTACCAGCGCTTTGAGGGTGAGGCATGCTGCGGCAGCAACCGCCTGCTTCAGCAGATACTCCGCGACGAATGGGGCTTTGACGGAATGGTGGTGAGCGACTGCGGAGCCATCAACGATTTCTATCTGCCTAAGCGCCACGGTGTGGCCGAGGATGCCCGTACGGCTACCGCACTTGGTGTGATGAGCGGTACCGATGTCGAGTGTGGCTCGGTATACAAGCATCTGCCCGAGGCTGTGAAGAGAGGCTATCTCAGCGAAGAGGCTGTCGATGTGTGTGTAAAGCGTCTGCTTGCCGAGCGTTTCCGTCTCGGTAATTTCGATCCCGACTCTCTTGTGGAGTGGACGTCGATACCGATGAGTGTGGTCGACTGCAAGGCCCACCGCGACCTCGCTCTGCAGGCGGCGCGCGAGCAGATGGTGTTGCTTAAAAACAACGGAGTGCTCCCTCTGGATACTGACAGGAAGATAATGGTGATGGGCCCCAATGCCGCTGACTCGACAATGCAGTGGGGCATATATTACGGACAGCCGAGCCATACGGTGACTATACTCCAGGGTATGCGTGGCCGTCTGGGCGAGTCGCTGCCGTACATGCAGGCCTGCGGCATAACATCGTCGACAGAGAAGGTAAGCATCTTCGACCGCATTACCGGCGAAGACGGCGCTCCGGGTATGACCGGAACCTACTGGAACAATACGGAGATGGCCGGCGCGCCGGCTGCGACAGCGCGGTATACCTCACCGGTAAATCTTGACAATGGCGGCAACACTGTGTTTGCTCCCGGAGTCGAGCTCGAGCATTTCACTCTGCGCCTGCGCGGGTCGTTTGTAGCCGAGGCCGACGAGGAACTTGATGTAATCTACAACAATGACGACGGATTGCGCATCATCATCAATGGCGACACTGTGCATGAGCGCTGGAAGGCTGAGCCGCTTAACCACCGTAGCCGCAAACTTCCGGTAAAGAAGGGTGAGCGATATGATATCGGCGTGGACTATATGCAGGTAGCTGATGCCGCCACTCTCAACTTCGACATATGCCGCCAGAAGGAGCTTACTGTCGATGAGGTGGTGGCTCGTGCCGGCGATGCCGACATAGTAGTGTTTGCCGGGGGGATATCTCCCGCATTCGAGCGCGAGCAGGCCAAGGTGCGCGAGCCTGGATTTGACGACGGCGACCGTACGTCGATAGAGCTTCCTGCCATACAGCGCGAGATACTCCGCGCTCTCAAGAGGGCGGGCAAGAAGGTGGTTCTTGTAAACTGCAGCGGCAGTGCTGTGGCCCTGTCGCCGGAGCTGCAGAGCTGCGACGCCATACTCCAGGCCTGGTATCCCGGTCAGGAGGGTGGCACGGCGGTAGCCGAGGTGCTGTGCGGCGATTTCAATCCGTGCGGCAAACTGCCTGTGACATTCTATTGCGACGACGCCCAGCTGCCACCCTTCGACGAGTACCGTATGGAGGGACGCACATACCGCTATCTGCGCGAGGCTCCTCTGTTTCCGTTTGGCTACGGACTGAGCTATACTACATATAAGTATGGCAAGCCACGGTATGCCGACGGGGTAGTGACTGTCGAGGTGCGCAACACCGGTAAGGTTGCCGGCACTGAAATAGTGCAGCTCTATCTGCGCCGTCAGGGCGACGCCAAGGGACCGAACAAGACTCTGCGCGGCTATGAGCGTGTGACACTCGCTCCGGGCGAGAAGCGCATGGTAAGCATCCCTCTGTCGGGACAGCAGCTTGAGACCTGGGACGAGGAGTCGGGACGCATGCGTGTGATGCCGGGCCGCTATGATGTGATGGTAGGCCCGTCGAGCCGCGACAATGAGTTGAAAACCATAACTATAACAATTTAAACGCTTTCCAGCCACATGAGACTGACACAGAGCATATACTCGTTGGCGATAGTGGCAGCTATAGGCGCCGCATCGCTTACGGCAGGACAAAAAGCTGTCGGACAGGCCGAGTTCAGTTCGTTTGTATATATCGGAAACGATGATTATTATAATGCCAATCCTCTTAAGGAGGATGGCGATTTCTACAATCCGGTAATCGCCGGATGGTATTCCGACCCGAGTGTGGTGCGTACGGGCGATGACTATTATCTCGTCACCTCCACTTTCGGCTATTTTCCCGGAGTGCCTCTGTACCATAGCCGCGACCTTGTCAACTGGCGGCTTGTGCGCAATATCCTTGACCGTCCGGAGCAACTGCCCGGGCTGGTAGGGCAGAGCCTTGACCGCGGCGGCATATATGCTCCGCAGATATCGTACAATCCCCATAATTCCACCTACTATATGATAACCACGGATGTGGGGCGCAAGAACGGGCATTTTTATGTCACCGCCACCGATCCCGAGGGTTCGTGGAGCAATCCGGTGTGGCTTAAGGGAATCGACGGCATAGACCCATCCCTGTTTTTCGACGACGACGGTAGCGCATACATAGTATATAAGGAGGATACGTCAGGGCGTCCGAAGTGGAGCAACTACCGTTGCATCCGGTTTATCGCCTTCGACCCCGAATCGGGGCAGACCGTAGGCGAATCATGGCCTTTTGCCGAGGCCGGAGTGGGTCCGGAAGAGCATCTCGACCGCGACGAGGGTCCGCATATCTACAAGATTGACGGCCGTTACTTCCTTATATGTGCGGAGGGCGGCACCGGCAACCATCATTCGGCGGTTATCTATCGTGCCGACAGCCTGCGCGGAGAGTTTACGCGCTGGAGCCGCAATCCGGCTCTTACGCAGCGCTATCTCAAGGACAAACGTACGAATCCTATCACCTGCACCGGACATGCCGACCTTGTGATGACTCCGGAGGGTGAATGGTGGGGTGTGTTTCTCGGATGCCGTCCCGGTCCCGGAGGCTTTCAGGCTCTCGGACGTGAGACATACCTTATGCCTGTGAAGTGGAGCCGCGACGGATTCCCGTATTTTACACAGTCGCAGGATACTGTGCCGCTGACTCTGCACCGCGCCGGTGTGAAGCATGACCCCGCGGGGAGCAGTTCGGGCAATTTCACCTGGAGCGACGACTTCAGGGGCGAGAGCCTGCGTCCGGAGTGGATCGGGCTTCGCGGCAGTACGGCTGATTATTGCCATCTCGACGGGGACAGACTGCATATGCAGTGCAGCCGCGAGCTGTCTACCGGTCGGGGAGTGCCCGCATATGTCGGACGACGCATCCAGCATCACAAGTTTGAGGCTTCGACATGTGTCAGATTCAAGCCGCGCAACGGCGGTGAGTCGGCCGGGTTGCTTATGCTTAAGAATGAATCGAGGCAGTATTATCTTGCAGTATGTGGCGACCGAGTGGAGTTGCGCACACTCTCTCCAAAGGAGGTGCGAGTGATTGCGTCGGTGAAGATGCCATGTAAGGCGGGACGGGATGTCGAGCTACGTGTGGTTTCCGACGGCATATGCTATGATTTCTACGTGAGGGAGGCTGCGCGCGATGCTGACTGGACTCCGGTGGCAGAGGATGTGGATGCATCTTATCTTGCCTGTGAACGCACAGGCGGATTTACCGGGGCGACGATAGGCCTCTATGCAGAGAGCAGAGACGAATAGATGCTGGTATAAGAGCTTGTTTAATAATAAATGTTACCGTCAGGGCGGTCAATCGTCGAGCATATTTTCGCTTGTGATGAGG
>NZ_JAIDKI010000036.1 GCF_029051885.1 Muribaculum sp. | reverse complement strand
CGTATATCTTGGCCGCTTTTCGCCCTGTTCCTCAGTCGTGTACATAAAGTACACTCTTTCGTCACATGTCGAAAATCGTCTCAAGCTATACGACCCTGGCGGCAACATTTATTATTAAACAAGCTCTTACAGCCTGACATCAAACTGTCAGTAATATAACACCGCAATACAGCTTCAGGTTGAGATATGCGCCTAATAGCTTGTTTAATCATAATTAACGGACATAATTTTTCACAGTATCCATACGTTAATAAATCAATACATATCACATCTATGAAACTGCCAATCGCCATAATACTGTCACTGACAACAGCGACTGCTGTCGCCTCACAAGAATCGGACCGGAATATAATCCGCATCTCTACCGAGAATACCGACCTTATACTCGAGACCGGGCCCAACAAACGCCTTTACCAGACGTATCTCGGGCCCAGACTTCTTAATGAAGAAGACCTGAAAAATCTGTCGTGGCACCACTATGCCGGAACCGACGGCGCCGTATCAACCCGTGGCTGGGAGGCGTATTCGGCATCAGGCAACGAGGATTTCTTCGAACCGGCTCTCGGCATTACGCATGCCGACGGCAACATGACCACATATCTCTACTATGTCAGTTCGTCGCAGGAGCCTGTAGACGGAGGCACCCTCACACGCATCAATCTCAAGGATGACAAATATCCTGTAGAGGTAACGCTAAACTATGTGGCATATCCCAAAGAGAACGTAATAAAGACCTGGACCGACATCTCACACCACGAGAAAAAGCCGATTGCCATGTGGCAATATGCGTCGGCAATGCTGTATTTCAACGAACCGGAGTACTGGCTCACTGAATTCAGCAGCGACTGGGCCCGTGAGGGACAGCTGAGCAGCCAGCAGCTACAGGCAGGCAAAAAGGTAATCGACACCAAACTCGGCAGCCGTGCAGCCATGCATGTCGAGCCATTTTTCGAGATAGGACTCAACGGCCCTGTCAAGGAGCATAGCGGCGAGGTGCTAATGGGTACACTCGGATGGACCGGAAACTTCCGCTTTACATTTGAAGTCGACAATGTGGGCTATCTGCGCGTATTGCCAGGGATAAACCCCTATGCATCGACCTACGAGCTTAAAGCCGGAGAAACTTTCACCACTCCCGAATTTATATTCACACTCAGCTATGAAGGCACAGGCCAGGGTAGCCGCAATCTTCACGACTGGGCCCGCAGGTATAGCCTGACGGATGGCGACGGGGAGCGCATGACACTTCTCAACAACTGGGAAAACACCTCATTCAACTTTGACCAGGAGCGCCTGGCCACGCTCATGAAGGAGGCAAAAGACCTGGGAGTGGATATGTTTCTGCTTGATGACGGATGGTTTGGCAACAAATATCCCCGCTCCAACGACCGAGCCGGTCTGGGCGACTGGGAACCGACCAAGGAGAAACTGCCGGGAGGGATAGCCGCACTTGTAAAGTCGGCCGATGAAGCCGGTGTGAAATTCGGTATATGGATAGAGCCTGAAATGGTGAATCCCAAAAGCGAACTCTACGAGAAGCATCCCGACTGGGCTATCGAACTTCCCAACCGTGATACCTACTACTACCGCCATCAGCTCGTACTCGACCTGAGCAATCCAAAAGTGCAGGACTACGTATTCGGTGTGGTCGACAAAATCATGACTGAAAATCCGGAAGTAGCCTATTTCAAATGGGACTGCAACAGCCCTATCACCAACATATTCTCGCCCTATGCCAAAGAGCGCCAGGGGCAGCTCTACATCGACCATGCCAGGGGGCTGTACAACATCCTCAGCCGCGTGAAAGAAAAATACCCTGACCTGCCGATGATGCTCTGCTCAGGCGGTGGCGGCCGATGCGACTACGAAGCATTGAAATATTTCACTGAATTCTGGTGCTCGGACAACACCGACCCCATTGAACGCATATACATACAGTGGGGATTCTCCCAGTTTTTCCCGGCAAAGGCCATGGCATCGCATGTCACCAGCTGGAACCGGAATACCTCTGTAAAGTTCCGCACCGATGTGGCCTCCATGTGCCGCCTCGGATTTGACATAGGCCTCCACGACCTCAGCGCCGACGAACTCAAGTACTGCCGGGAGGCTGTAGCCAACTGGAAGCGGCTTCAGCCGGCTGTGATGGATGGCGACCAGTACCGACTCGTATCGCCGTATGACACAAATCATGCAGCCATAGAGTATGTCGACAAGTCGAAAGATATGGCCGTACTGTTTGCCTATAATCTGTCGCCCCGATTCCAGGAAAAACTTACAGCTGTAAAATTCCGTGGACTCGATCCCGAAAAGAAATATCTCGTGAAAGAGATAAATCTGATGCCCGGCAAAAAATCAGGATTCGCATTCGACGGCAAGACATTCAGCGGCGACTATCTGATGAAAGTAGGCCTGGAGGTATTAACGCGCCGCCACAACTCTTCGGCTGTCGTAGAACTGACCGCCATATGACAGGCGGCACCCGATATACAGCCATATAGTCTGAGAGCATGAATATAATCGAGGCAATGAAGGAGCGTCATTCCGTGCGCAGTTTCGACGGAAAAGGCATCTCCGAAAACGCCATACAGTCACTTAAAGAAGCCGCCGAAAGGTCAACAAGCCCTTTCGGCGGCAATGTGACGGTGAGGCTTGAGAAATTCGATATGAAGGAGGGCTACCGTCCATCCACCTACGGTATGATACGAGGGGCTGAATACTTCTTTCTTATCGGCATGGATGATGACGAGGCATCGGCCCTGACTGCCGGATTTCAGTTTGAGCAGGTGGTGTTGCGGGCATGGCAGCTCGGACTTGGTTGCTGCTGGATTGCAGCCACATTCAAAGGGTCGGACTTCGACCGCGGCAGTCGGTGGCCCGACGGTGAGTCGCTGAAGATAATCTGTCCGGTGGGCGTGGCATCGCGCCCATCGCTGATGGATAAACTGGCGCGCACGGCACTCGGCAGCAAAAAGCGTAAACCGCTTGACAAAATTGCCTTCTGCGGTGATTTCAATCATTCACCGGCTGCTGACAACCGCTACTATGAGGCATTGCAGATGCTCAGGCTCGCACCTTCATCGACCAACTCCCAGCCATGGCGCGCACTTGTCGACGGAGATGACGTACATTTCTACTATCGGCCACAAAGCAGTCTGTCGATTGTAGACTGCGGCATAGGCATATGCCATTTCTATGAGACCGAGAGATTCTATGGGCGTAGCGGAGAATTTCGAAAGGCTGATGACATACCGGCAACACCCGCCGGCTTGAAATACCTCGTGACCTATCGCTCGACCCCAATCGATAAGTAAGTCTTATATTTATCGGTCAGATCAGATACCGGTCTGACCATATCTTTGATAGGCAATACGCGGACTGCCGTCGTCGATGCAATAGATTATGCCACAACGCTTGAAGCCGAGTTTTTCGGAGGCATGTTGCATTATCAGGTTGTCGGCATGGGTGTCAAGTCGGATATTGTCGATTTTTTGCATGCAGAAGTCCACACACATACTTAGAGCTATGATTACTTTATCTACGCTTGAAAAATTTTATCCGCTTGATTATGTGTCCTGCCGAAAGGAGTATCATCAGGAATCCGAGCTTTCCATGCACTCCACCTATCGGCGCATGGGCGAAAGTCGTCAACCAATGCACTAAGGCAATTATACCGGTTATCAATGTAATCAATGACACCCACCAAAGGATACGGGTGAACTGGCTCTTTAACTTGTGAAACTTAGCGAACCAGCCACTATTACCGAAATGCAGAAATATGTGATATGCAGCCATGCCCATAAACAATAATCCAGTTGCAATATGAATCCACACTGATGTCAGGCCATTGCTATGTATGGCTTCAAGCTGTATGCCGGATATAAGTATGGCTATAGTAAGAATAAGCAGGCTCCAGTCACATACCCTGAGTTTCGTAATCTTTTTCATGATACAAATTTAATGATTTTTTTGAACACCGAGAACCGTCAACGCCTCCGGGGATTGGCAACGGATGCGCTGATGCCACCTCTAAGAGAATATTTAAATCTTAACATAAGTCAAATCCAAACATTCTCTGAGACTTATTGCCGTTCCTCCGTGTTCTTTATCGCAGTTGCCTGATATGAACTTTTACGACCGCCCGGCTACTTCCCGCTTGTTTCAGCAGTCCACGGGTCGAGACAGTAATAATCCGACTTCCTGCGTTGTCGGCTCCTCACAAACTCGCCCTGCCGGTACTGGTCAGAGATATTTACTTGCTTCTTTGAGGCTAAGAGGACTCATTTTATCACGGTGTCTTTCTATGAAACCACGTACCCATTCAGGATTGGACTTGGAATAATCCCGAAGACTCCATCCAATCGCCTTATTTATGAAAAACTCTGAACTGCCGAAGTTATTGACAAGAATCTTTTCAAGCAGCTCAACATTCGTGTCGAGTTTACGGCACAACTGATGATCTATTGCGATACGACGGACCCAGAAGTCATCATCTTCAGACCATTTCAACATCAAATCATTTATCCGGCTATCAATGAATGCGATATTGCCGACAATCCTGTCAAGACCGTCTATCGTATCCCACCATTGTTTTGACCGGATAAATCTCTCTATAGCGGTCACATTATCGTATGTCAAGAATTTCTGCATTGCTATGAGATAGTCCATAGCTACATGTTGAAACTCGCGGTATTCATCATTCCAACATGTTTCAAGAAAATCCCAATCAACAACACATAATTTTCTCTCCTTATTGAAAATGGATTTATACACAGCCTTTCTTTTAGGCGTAGGGATACCGTAATACTTGAATTTATCGCGCATGTAGGACGACATCTTCTTTGCGCTATCTTCATCACGCAATAATTCAAAAGCTGCTTTAATTTCTTGAAACTTATCCATACATGTTGTTTTTAGATTGCAAAATTAGCCTTTTCCAGTGAGTTTTCCACGATTAAAACGAACAACACATATCAAACAGACATACCTTTTGGATTTGAGAATTGTGCAACATTGCGCGGTAGAGTTCAAAGTGCAACGGAGGAGGCTCCATTGTCTCTGCTCTTTGATAATGCCCCCGGATTCTGGATACATGGTACCGTATGCAAAATTACGGGTTAAAAATAAGGTTGGCGAAGACATGTATCAGGCTAACTTACGACTTTTAAGATACTTATGAGTAGCACTATTGCATTCGTACGTGGAGGATATTCGTGGAAAAACAGGGATTCTTTCTCCGCTGCGCTGCGAAAGCGCTACGCGATAACGAACCCTCAGGGTTCTCTCCCGTGCTTTCCTACAAAAAACAGCCACAAGTCCAAAGACTTGCGGCTGTTTTTTTGCGGAAAGACAGGGATTCTTTCTCCGCTGCGCTGCGAAAGCGCTACGCGATAACGAACCTTCAGGGTTCTCTCCCGTGCTTTCCTACAAAAAACAGCCACAAGTCTTTGGACTTGCGGCTGTTTTTTGCGGAAAGACAGGGATTCTTTCTCCGCTGCGCTGCGAAAGCGCTACGCGATAACGAACCTTCAGGGTTCTCTCCCGTGCTTTCCTACAAAAAACAGCCACAAGTCTTTGGACTTGCGGCTGTTTTTGCGGAAAGACAGGGATTCGAACCCTGGGTACCCGTAAGGGTACAACGGTTTTCGAGACCGTCCCGATCGACCACTCCGGCATCTTTCCTTATCGGTCGACAGTTATCGACGCTTTTGAGTAATATCCATGAGATTGTGTTCTCTGTCCGGCGCTCCAGACAAGATGTATATCTCAAAAGCGCCACAAAATTACTGTTTTTTTTAATGCCAACCAAATGTTACAGCCTAATTATTTGCCGCAAATGCAAAATTTCATGGACATGGCAATGCTTCGGCGGCATACGCCATTTATAACCAGGAGATTACCGCGTAGTTTTGCAGCGTTCGATGAATTCATCGACAGTATAGTTGATGAATTCGTTGAAGCGCCGGGCCTGACGGACGGCAGGACGCAGTGCCTCGGACAAATCGGGGCGCAGCATAAACTCCTCGGGGAGCGGTTGGGAGCAACAGAAATCCTTAGGACGCACATAATCGATATATTCCCAGTCCTTTGGGAAACCCTTTGGTGCTGTCTTAAGCAGATTGAGACCAATGACTGAATACTGTGCACGGAATTCCGGAGACTCGACAATCGAGCGGTACTCGTCGATTTCGTCGTATATGCTGCGACGTATCTCCCTCACGAGGGACGAGGGAAGACAGACGGTGCCCGCCGCGACAAAGCAGTTGTCGGGCTCGATGTGGAGGTAATAGCCGCATCGCATCGATTTCTTGCCGGCGGGCGGGTTGATGAAGATGCCGATATGGGTCTTATAGGGGGTCTTGTCGGCCGAAAAACGGGTGTCGCGATATATGCGATAGGTGCAGTCGGCGGCAGTAAGCCCTGAAGCCGACGGGTCATCGTCGGCCACAACGGCAATCAACTCTGAGGCAAGGGCCTCCACACGCTTCTTGACTCTCTGATACCATGTCTTGTTGTCGTTGAACCAGTCTCTGTCGTTATGCTCACGCAATGAGCGTAAGAAGTTGAGTATATCTTCCATGCCATTCATGATGTTGTTATCAGGCGAGATTGCGGCGTACGCGGGCAAGATAGTCGGCCATTGCGACTGAGTCGTGGCGTTCGACAATCGACTGGAGTTCAGACAGCTGCTCGCGTATTTTCTCAAGCTGACGTGGAGTGTTGGGATTGAAGAGAATCTCACTGAGCAGGTAGTCGTCCTCGCTCATGAGTCCGTCGGCAATCGATTTGTGGCGCTTGAATGTAGTGCCCGGAGCCGACTGATGCTTCATGCATCCGGCAAATACCAAAGTAGACGCAAAGGGGATTGACAGCGAATAGGCAATCGTCTCGTCGTGCTCGCTGAATGTGTACTCCTCGATGTGGAGATGCAGCTCGTTGTACAGGTCTTTGAAAAACACTTTTCCGAGGTGGTCGCTCTCGCTTATGATGATAGCGTTTTCGTTGCTGAGATTGCTTAGCGAGGCAAAGGTGGGCCCAAACATCGGATGTGTCGACACGAAAGGATGGCTACACCCTGCGTAGAACTCGGGCAGTCCGGTCTTCACGGAAGCTATGTCGCTTAGGATACAGCGCTGCGGCACGTGGGGGAGCACGGCCTTGAAAGCGTCGACGGTATATTTGACGGTGGCGGCATTGATTACCATGTCGGGGGCAAAATCATCGACCTCGTCAAAACTGCTGAAACGACGGCAGTTGAATGTGAAAAGCAGACGCCTGGGGTCGGTGTCGATAATCGCGACCTCATGCTTGCCGGAAAGGACGTCGCAGAAGAACGACCCCATCTTTCCGGCTCCTATTATCAGTATTTTCATTGTGTATATAACTATTGTCGCGACTTCAAATGAAGTCAACCTACTCTATCAACGTGTACGGTCGTTGAATATTTCAATCTGCTGGCGCACCGATTCCTCGTGGATAGCCGACAGGACGTTGCGCATGAATTCGCCCGACATACCCATCTCCTCGGCCAGGCGGGCGCGGCTCTGCATGATTTCGTCGTGGCGACCGATCTGGAGCACGGGCATGCGGTGCTCTTTCTTATACTGGCCGATTTCGCGCGACACGCGCATACGCTTGTTGAGGACTTCAAGGAGCTCGTTGTCGAGTTCGTCAATCTGCTGTCGGAGCAGGGTCAGGCTTTCGGTAGTCACGGTGGCGTCGCGCAATACAAGTGTGTTGAGTATGAAATTGAGTACCTCGGGGGTGACCTGCTGGGCCTTGTCGCTCCAAGCGCAGTCGGGGTCGCAGTGGCTTTCGATTATAAGTCCGTCGAATCCCATATCGAGGGCCTGCTGCGACAGAGGGGCCACCAGTTCGCGCTTTCCACCGATATGGCTGGGGTCGCACACGAGGGTAAGGTTGGGGAAGCGACGGCGCAACTCGATAGGTATGTGCCATTGCGGCATATTGCGGTAGAGATGCTTGCCATAGGCGCTGAATCCGCGGTGGATGGCACCAAGGCGATGTATGCCGGCATTGTACAGACGCTGCAATGCCCCAATCCATAGTTCGAGGTCGGGATTTACCGGATTCTTCACCAGCACGGGGACATCCTTGCCTGCCTCCCGGAGGGCATCGGCAACCTCCTGCATGGCAAAAGGATTGGCCGATGTGCGGGCACCAATCCACAGAATATCGACTCCGGCAGCGAGCGCGTCCTCAACATGCTGGCGTGTAGCTACCTCGGTAGCAGTCAGCATGCCGGTCTCCTCCTTCACCTTGGCGAGCCACGGGAGGCCTTCGCGGCCCACTCCCTCGAAGCCACCCGGCTTGGTACGTGGTTTCCATATGCCGGCGCGGAATATCTTCACTCCGTTGCGGGCAAGTTCGCGTGCTGTCGAAAGCACCTGTTCCTCAGTCTCGGCGCTACATGGGCCGGCGATTATAATGGGGTGCATGCCCCCTTTTTCTTCAGGCAGAATAGATTGTAAGTCAGTCATTTTTATGCTGTTTTATATGTTTCTTCAATACGTTTAAGGGCTTCGGAGAGCTTTTCCTCGGTAGCGCATAGAGATATACGCACATAGCGGTCGCCGCAGGAACCGAATATGAATCCCGGGGTAATGAACACCCTGGACCCGTAGAGCACACGGTCGGCAAGCGTTTCGGACGACGTCTCGCTGTCGGGAATCCGTCCCCACAGGAATAGTCCGCGCTGACGGGGGTCAAACTCACAGCCAAGCGCACTCATAATACGCTCGGCAATGACACGGCGGCGGGCGTATGTGTCGTTGAGTACGGCATACCACTCATCGGGAGCATCGAGCCCTTTGACGGCGGCAAGCATCAGGGGACGGAACTGTCCGGAGTCGATATTGCTCTTGACCTTCAGCACCCACTGTATGAACTGCGGGTTGGAGGCGAGCATGCCTACACGCCATCCGGCCATGTTGTGGCTCTTGCTCATAGAGTTCATCTCAATGGCCACATCCTTGGCGCCATCCACCTGCAACAGACTCAGAGGCTTGTCGTTGAGAATAAAGCTATAGGGGTTGTCGTGGGCAATCACTATGCCGTGGCGGCGTCCGAAGTCGACAATCTTCTCAAACAGTGCCACCGATGCAGGAGTGCCTGTGGGCATGTGGGGGTAATTAATCCACATGAGCTTTATGCGGTCGAGCGGCAGGCGCTCCAAAGCGTCGAAATCGGGCATCCACCCACCCTCTTCGGTGAGGTCGTAGTTGAAAATCTCGGCACCCACAAGCCGGCTCACCGAAGTGTAGGTAGGATAGCCGGGGTTGGGCACAAGCACTCCGTCGCCGGGATTGAGAAATGCGAGCGACACATGCAGTATGCCCTCCTTAGAGCCTATAAGCGGCTGAATTTCAGTGTCGGGATTCAGGCCCACGCCATAATGACGCGAGTAGAAGCGGCTCATAGCCCGGCGCAGCTCGGGTATGCCGACATAGGGCTGGTAGCTGTGTGCACCCGACTTGTGAGCCTCCTCGCAAAGAGTGTCGATCACCTCGGCCGACGGCATACGGTCGGGGCCGCCTATGCCAAGCGAAATTATGTCGCGCCCCTCGGCATTGAGGCGGGCCACTTCGCGCAGCTTGCGCGAGAAGTAGTATTCCTGTATTTCCGACACACGGTCGGCGGGTTGTATATCTTTCATTGTCAGGGGAAATTATGCGGTATTGTATAGGATTTTTCCGAGGATTCAGACCTCGTTTTTGCAGGCTGTATATTCGCCGAGAATACGCAGGTCGTTGGTAAGCGGACGGACGGCGTCGACGGCCTGGCGATAGCGCGAATAGCTGTCAAACTCCAGGTCGATATAGAAGCGGTATTCCCACTCGCGGCCAAGGATAGGCATCGACTGGATTTTGGTGAGGTTAATGTCGTAGAACGACAGTATGGTCAACACCTTAGACAGTGCACCTTTGTCGTGGGGCAGCGTGAACACTACCGACGACTTGTCGATAAACCTCTCGGACGGGCGCTCCTCGCCGGCAATCAGGGGGTCGGCCAATATGAGAAATCGGGTGAAATTGCGCTTGTTTGTCTCGATGCTACGCTCGAGTATGTTGAGTCCGTAAAGATTGGCTGCATACTCTCCACATACCGCCGCATGGCCCGTAAGGCCTTTTTCGGCAATCTCCTTGGCGCTGCCTGCGGTGTCGAATGTCTCGATCATCTTCATGTTGGGATGACGCAACAGGAACTGCTCGCACTGCAACAGTGCCATCGGATGGGAGTTGACCTCGGTGAGCTCGTCGATACTCTGTCCGGGGAGAGCGGCAAGAGTGTGGGATATGCGCATCTTGTATTCACCGACAATCTGCATGTTGGATGCACGCAGCAACTCGTGGTTCTGAAGCAGAGAGCCGGCGATGGTGTTTTCGATAGCCATTATGCCGAGCAGCGAAGCATCAGCGGCGAGAGTGTCGAACATCTCCTGGAAGCTGTCGCACTGGATAGTGTCTATC
>NZ_JAIDKI010000035.1 GCF_029051885.1 Muribaculum sp. | reverse complement strand
TCCCTCATCACAAGCGAAAATCTGCTCGACGATTGACCGCCCTGACGGTAACATTTATTATTAAACAAGCTCTAAAATAATTTTGACCAGTTACTTACCTTATTTCTTGTTTATCGGTGATGCGGTAGTGCTTGAATCCGGTGCAAGATGGGTGTGTATAGACGATGGCAGAGATGTGTAGTTGTTGCCGAACAGCCGCCTGAGATACAGGTCGGGTGAGTGCGGGGCTCCGAATGTGTGTCCCTCAAATGATATTCTACCAGGAGGAATGCATTCGCCGGCGATGCGTGGAGCGGAAAAATAGCTTGGGATAAGATGGCGGTACATGTGTCGGGCTCCAATGGCTGACAGCAGTCGGAGCGCGGGGTATGCGATATGTTTGAGCGCAAAGCGCATTGGAGTCATGCAGAGACGTAGCCCCGGACGGGCAACCCTCATCTTCAGTTCGGTGCCAATAAGTTTTGAACCGAGGCGATGGAGGCGGCGTGATGCCGACGGAGCAAGCGGGAATATGTCGATATATGCTCCGTGGAATGCCTGTAGTGAGTCGAGTCCGTCGGCTTCCGCGATATGTGTGCGTGTGTCGCGCAGTTTGGCGAAAGGGAACAGGAATTCGGAATCGGTGTCGGATGTCTGAAGGGCGTATCCGGCAGCCGGCGCCTCATCGGCAATGGCTTTTATCAGCCGCATGTAGTCGGGGAGCATCAGCTCGATATCGACATCATCGTCCCAGGGTATGAATCCGCCGTGTCGCACAGCTCCCAGCAGTGTGCCTGAACTGAGCCAGTACGGTATTTCATGGCGCAGGCACAGGCTGTCGAGCCATATGAGCATGTCGAGCATCACGAGCTGATGGCGACGCAGGTCGGAGCCGTCGGGATTGTAGGCGGCACGTAGCGCCTTCTGTGTAGCCTCATCAATCATTATTGGTCTTATTTGTGCGCAAATTTAGTCAATTCCCGCGTCAGATGCGTAACTTTGCATCCATGAAATTGTCTCATGGTATAATTGCAGCAGTGTTGGCGGCTGTATGCGGAACGTCGGCCATAATGGCTTGTACGAGCGCTATAATAGGCTCGGGATGCAGTGTCTCCGGACGGATGTTGCTGTGGAAGCATCGCGACACGGGTACGGAGCATAGCTTTGTGGCGCGTGTTGAGCCTGCGGGCGGCCTTAAGTATGTGGCGCTATTCAATGGCGGTGACTCACTTTTGCAGGAGGCATGGGTAGGTGTCAACGAGGCAGGATTTGCCGTAATGAACACCGCCAGCTATAATCTGGCGCCGGATACGGCACGTGTGCGCGACCGCGAAGGTATAGTAATGGCACAGGCGCTGGGCGCGTGCAGAAGTGTGGCCGATTTTGACAGCTTGTTGCGCTCGTTACCCCGGCCTATGGGTGTACAGGCTAATTTCGGTGTGGCCGATGGCATGGGCAACGGAGCGTATTTCGAGACCTGGGACACCGGATTCCGAAGGATAGACCTCGCGGATGCCGATACCATGCTCGTGCGTACCAACTACAGCCATAGCGGAGAGAAGGATGGCGGATTCGGGTATATACGCGAGTGTTCGGCCGTCTCGCTTCTTGAGCCTATGACATTGTCGCGCAGTGTGACGCCCCGGGCTATTTTTGATTCGGTGTCATGCAGTTTCTATCATTCGCTGCTGGGCTATGATCCGGTGGCTGTCGATACAGGTGCGGTATGGCTTATAGACCAGGACTTCATCCCGCGCTATTCGACAGGGGCGAGCATTGTGGTTGAGTTGCCTGCGCCCGGGGAGAATCCAGGAGGTGCTGTAATGTGGACGGCGCTGGGTTATCCTCCGTGTGCCGAGCTTATGCGTGTTTCAGTCGACTCGATTCCTGCCGGGCTGTCGGCCGAAGGGGAGTTGTATCGCTCGCCGGTGTGCGACCGTGCGGTCGAGGCCAAGCACCGAATTTTCCCTATAGCGCGAGGTTCGGGAAAGCATTATATATATCTTCCGGAGCTGCGGCGTGTGCTCGATAAGAAGAAAAAAGGCGAATAAGTAAAATAAAATAATTTCTGCAATATTATTAAACAAGCTCTTAATGTAATGAAACCGGCAATTATAACAGTAATTCTACTGATTGTCTCCAATGTGTTTATGACCCTTGCCTGGTACGGGCATCTTAAGCTCCAGTCAAGCGGAGTGTCAAGCAACTGGCCTCTGTATGTGGTGATACTGATAAGCTGGGGTATAGCTCTTGTAGAATATATATTCATGATTCCTGCCAACCGTATAGGATTCGACGGTAACGGCGGACCATATTCTCTGGTGCAGCTGAAGGTCATGCAGGAGTGCATAACTCTGGTGGTATTCACAGTGTTCACGATGATAGCTTTCAGGGGCACCCACTTCGGATGGAATCACATACTGGCGTTCATTCTGCTGGTAGCCGCAGTGTATCTGGTGTTTATGGACAGTAAGTAAGCGCATGCGTAATCCGGCGGATGCAGAATTTGTGACCGCCGGGTGAGGTATGGAAACAGAATAGGGATGCCGCACGGCATCCCTATCTTTATGCCTGAAAAAAGTGAATCACAGGCAATCCAAATATCCATAAACAGATAGAAAAGATAAAGGAGTATATCTTATTTTAGATACCATCAGGCATCGCCAACTGAGCATGCCTGAATTACAGTATGCAAAGTTATAGTAAAAATATCAAATGGGGGATATAATTAAAGAAAAATTTCGTTAATCGACCTGATTTTCTTCAATAGCAAGGACTTTCACTCCGATAGAGCGGTTTTTAATTTTCGGAGTGCCCTTGTAATATACTTTACCGGAACTGGCTCCGCTTACAGTAAGTTCGGCTGTTGGTGCACACTGTATATAGCCGGTGCCGAGCATGGAGCATTTCACGTCGACTGCGGTCACTTCCTCGGCCTGTATTGAGCCGGTGCCGATGAGGCTATATTTGGCTTTGGCGGCACTTCCCGAGATTGCCATCACGCCATTTCCGGTTTCGAGCGATGCGTCAAGATAGTTTGTGTCGATATTGCGTATCGAAATCTGACCGTTGCCGATAAGACGCGCGCGGAACGATGGAGTCGGTTCGATGGTGGCTACCCTTACGAGCGAATCGCCGGAGTTTTCTACCTTTGTGAGGAATCGAGAGTAGACGGTGACGAGTGGGAGGCCGATATGGTTTACTCCGTCGGTCGAAAGTTGTATTTCGAGAGTCTGCTTGTTGTTGGAGAACATTAGCAGTGACGCCATCTCTGGTGTTGTGGTGAATCTGGCAAATCCGGCGGAATCGGCACTTGCCCGATATTCAACGGTCACACCTTCCACTACTTTCAGGGCAGTGAAGTCGTTGACCGCAATTTCGTATTTTCTGACTGAATTATCAATCGGTTCGGCGGCAATAAGCGAGGATGCGGCTATGGCTGTAGCCATGCATGCGAGTAAAAACTTTCTCATAAGTGTCAAGATATATTTAGAGCTTGTTTAATAATAAATGTTACCGTCAGGGCGAATGACCGACTGGAGGTAATTTGTTTCATATCGTTGATATATTTTTCGCATTTTTTCAAAAGTAAGCAAGAGATTGAGTGATTATAAAGTTACTTTTAGTCTCGTATATCTTGGCCGCTTTTCGCCCTGTTCCTCAGTCATGTACATAAAGTACACTCCTTCGTCACATATCGAAAATCGTCTCAAGCTATACGACCCTGGCGGCAACATTTATTATTAAACAAGCTCTTACAGGCAGGATTACATCATGCCGCCCATACCACCCATGCCGCCGGCAGGCATAGCAGGAGCGGGATTCTCCTCCTTCTTGTCGGCAATCACACACTCGGTGGTGAGGAACATGCCGGCAATTGAAGCTGCATTCTCGAGGGCAACACGTGTCACCTTAGCGGGGTCGATTACACCGGCAGCGAGCAGATTCTCATACTCGCCTGTGCGGGCGTTGTAACCGAAGTCGGCGTTGCCGTCCTTTACCTTCTGTATCACAACAGCGCCTTCCACACCGGCATTGGCTACAATCTGACGGAGGGGCTCTTCAATGGCACGACGGATGATGGCGATACCGGTCTCTTCGTCGTCGTTGTCACCCTTAAGGCCGTCGAGAGACGAGATGGCACGGATATAGGCCACACCGCCGCCGGGCACGATACCTTCGGCGATAGCTGCGCGTGTAGCGCTCAATGCGTCGTCGACACGGTCTTTCTTCTCCTTCATCTCAACCTCAGAGGGTGCGCCGATATGAAGCACAGCCACACCGCCTGCGAGTTTGGCAAGACGCTCGTGGAGTTTCTCCTTGTCGTAGTCGCTTGTGGTAGTCTGAATCTGAGCCTTGATCTGGGCTACACGCGATGCGATAGCCTCCTTAGAGCCTGAACCGTTGACAATAGTAGTGTTCTCCTTGTTGACAGTAACGGTCTCGGCCTGGCCGAGCATATCGAGAGTAACCTTGGCAAGCTCCATGCCCTTCTCCTGGCTTACAACGGTACCGCCGGTGAGCACAGCGATATCCTCGAGCATCTCCTTACGACGGTCGCCGAATCCGGGAGCCTTGACAGCGCATACCTTGAGAGAACCGCGCAGACGGTTTACAACGAGGGTTGCGAGAGCCTCCTGGTCCACATCCTCGGCGATGATAAGGAGAGGACGGCCTGTCTGAGCCTCAGCCTCGAGCACGGGAAGGAGTTCCTTGAGGTTGGAAATCTTCTTGTCATAGATAAGGATGAAGGGACGGTCCATGTCACACTCCATCTTCTCTGTGTTGGTAACGAAATAGGGAGAGATATAGCCGCGGTCAAACTGCATGCCCTCTACGATATCCACAGTAGTCTCGGTACCCTTGGCCTCGTCGACTGTGATTACACCCTCTTTCTTCACCTTGCGCATTGCCTCGGCGATGAGCTTGCCGATTTCGGCATCGTTGTTGGCCGATACTCGGGCTACATCCTCAATCTTCTTGAGGTCGTCGCCTACTTCTTCGCTCTGGCCCTTGATGCTTTCCACTACAGCGGCTACGGCCTTGTCGATTCCGCGCTTGAGGTCCATGGGGTTGGCACCTGCGGTGACATTCTTAAGACCTACGTTGATGATAGCCTGTGCGAGCACGGTAGCGGTGGTGGTACCGTCGCCGGCATCGTCGCCTGTCTTGGATGCCACTTCCTTGACAAGCTGTGCGCCCATGTTCTGGAACGGATCCTCGAGTTCTACCTCGCGGGCCACGCTCACACCGTCCTTGGTGATATGGGGTGCGCCAAACTTCTTGTCGATAATTACGTTGCGGCCTTTAGGACCGAGAGTTACCTTAACGGCATCGGCAAGAGCGTCGACACCCTTCTTGAGCTCTTCGCGAGCCTTGATATTGAATTTTATATCTTTTGCCATGATAGCTTGTTTTTTTAAGATGAATATATTATTCGGCGATTACAGCGAGTACGTCGCTCTGGCGCATGATGATGTATTTCTCACCGTCAAGTTCGATTTCTGTGCCGGAATACTTGCCGTAGAGCACCTCATCGTTGGCCTTAAGTACCATCTCCTCATCCTTGGTGCCGTTGCCGGCGGCGATTACTGTGCCACGGAGGGGTTTCTCTTTAGCTGAATCGGGGATGATGATTCCCGAAAGTGTACGTTCTTCGGCAGGTGTAGGCTTGATAAGCACTCTGTCTGCAAGTGGTTTGACATTCATATCAGTAATAAGTTTTTAGTTTAGTTAATTCTTTCGTCTATTGGTTATGATCATGTGTGTGAGCGAAGGAGCACTGCCTGCCTCCGCCACCACAATAAACAACAACATATATCGTGCCAATGTTGATTCATGACAGAAATATGCGACATTTTGGCAGTATGCGCCGACCCGCGACACGGCCTGTCATGCCATTGTCGCGGGTCGGTATGTTATAATCCGACAGTTTTCGGCCTGATTACTGAGCCGGTGCTGTCTCTACTTCAGGAGCGATAAGTTTATAGCCCTTGCCATGGATATTTATAATCTCGATGGCGGGATCGTCCTTAAGATGCTTGCGCAGCTTGGTGATGTAGACATCCATCGAACGGGCATTGAAATAATTATCGTCAATCCAGATGGTCTTGAGGGCAAAATTACGCTCAAGGATTTCGTTGACATGGGCACAGAGCAGGCTGAGCAGTTCCGACTCCTTGGTAGTGAGCTTAGTCACCTTGTCGTCAATCATGAGCACCTGCTTCTGGGTATCGAATGTGAACCGTCCGATCTTGTACATCGTGATTTCCTTGCCCTTCTTGCCCTTCACACGGCGCAGAATGGCTTCGATACGGAATACCAGCTCCTCCATAGAGAAGGGCTTGGTTATGTAGTCGTCGGCTCCGATTTTAAATCCCTCGAGAATATCTTCCTTAAGCGATTTTGCAGTCAGGAAGATGATAGGGATTTCAGAATTGACGGTACGGATCTCCTGTGCAAGCGCAAATCCGTCCTTCTTAGGCATCATCACATCAAGCACGGCAAGATCATATTTGCCCTTGAGAAATGCCTTATATCCGGCTTCTCCGTCGGGATAGAGGTCGGCGTTGAAGCCCTTTGCCTGCAGATATTCCCGCAGCAACATGCCAAGATTCTCATCGTCTTCGCATAAGAGGATACGCAAACGTTCTTCCATAGTTATTGTCAGTTAGTAAGTGGTAATATAATTATAAATGTTGTTCCTTGTCCGAATTCGCTCTCTACACGGATTTCGCCATGCAGTTCGCCTATCATCTTGTGCACATAGGCAAGGCCGAGACCGAACCCCTTCACATCGTGACGGTTGCCGGTGGGCACACGATAGAATTTCTCGAATATCTTCTTCAGCTCGTCGCGACGTATGCCTATACCGTTGTCACTGACCCGGATTTCAAGGCGTTCGGGACTGATGTCGGCAGTGCTGACACGCAGAGTGAGTGGCACATCCTCGCGACGGTACTTCACGGCATTGTCAAGCAGATTGAATATGACATTTGTAAAATGCATCTCGTCTACCTCGACGATGGCATCGTCAGCGGCAAGGTCGCTCTCGATATGGCCGCCACAACTCTCGACTTTGAGCTTGAATGTGCTCACTATATTGGAAATAGTCTTGTTGGCGTCAATCTCCTGAAGGCGGAGAGTGGCTTTCTGGCGGTCGAACATCGACATCTGAAGCACCTTCTCTACCTGAAAGCGCAGTCGCTTTGTCTCATCGTTGATTACCGTGGAGATATGTTGCATCATGGTCGGCGATTTGCGCACACTGTCATCGTTGAGCATCTGCGCCGCAAGCGATATAGATGATATAGGAGTCTTGAACTCATGGGTCATGTTGTTGATGAAGTCGTTTTTCATCTCCGTAAGACGCTTCTGCCTGAACGCTATGATGATGGTATACAGAAATACCACAAGCAGGATAAAGGTGAACACAAACGACGGTATCATGAACTTCACCGACGACATGATATAATCCTTCTTGGTCGGGAAATATACCTTAATATAATATACCTTATTGGCGGGATCGTTGGGGAACAGCGTCTGGACAAACATATTGTTGCGTCCGGCATCACTGCTGTTGAACCCTGCGGTATGGTATATGGACCGTCCGGCACGATTGACAACAGCAAACTCAAAGGGTAGATTGAGTCCGTTGTTTTCAAACTCTCCGGCGAGGTAACGCGCCACAGTAGCCGAATCGGCACGCTCGACGATAGGCCGGTTGCTCGACTGGCTGAGAATATTCAGTATCACCTCGTTTAGCAGACCTTTCTGATACAGATACTGCCCCTTTATCGTCTCCTGGAGCGACCGGTAGCGTCCGGATGCGGTAGGCGATATGGACGACCGTCCGCGCAGGTCGCCATGGATGGTAAGGTCGCCGTGCAGACCGTCGGGAGTGGTAAACGAATACTTCATGCTGCCCGACGAGGAGTTTTTCGAACCGGTATCAAGCGACCCGTACACGCTCTGCTCTATTGCGGCGGCATCCTCTTCAAGGAAATGCCTTGTCTCATCCTGCTCAAGAGTGGAGGTCACAGCATACAGGGAACGGCGTACACCTTCGGCAAACTGGTCGTCGCGCATACGGATCATGTTTTTCATATACATAATCTGAATGTACAGCAACCCGCAGAAGGTCAGTGCCATTATAATTGTAAGAATCCAGATAGTTTTCTTCTTCATTTTAAATAATATATACGCCTGTTGGGAGTCATTTATATTATATAATGTTAACAATTTATATGCTCAAATGTTTGCACCACGGAGAAGCGCCCCGACATACTCTGCAAACAAGCATCTCATATTTAACACATGAATGCAAAATTAACATTTACATTTAACATTTGCAACGATATGTATGTCTTACTTTGTGCCAAAATTCTTATAAATCGCCCGACATCAGCTTAAATAACGTTAAATCTAAAAATAAACACGGCTACATCACTCAAAGTTGACATAGCCGTGTAAAATCAGCGATAGTGTGATAGCTTACTAATTTATATCATATTCTATGGTAATCCTACGCGACAGAGGTGTGGCAGCGACCGACACCACATGACAGCCTACATTGTTGTCAAACGATGGTTTCACACTCTTCCCGTTGACCTTCACCCGGGCACCGGCCTGAAGGGACGGAAGCTGAAGGCGATAGGCACGGCGCTTCACAAGCCCCGGATAGCTCCCCTCGACCGGCTCAACGGTTACAGTAGCGCGTCCACCCGACTGGGTATAGCGCAAAGGAGTTGTGGCGTAGACACCCTTCTGATAGTCAAGCGAAATACCGTCGTCCTCATACAGCGTAAACGTATTGTCGACATCAGCAGCTGCGGGATACACGCGCATGACAAGCGTGTCAAGAGGAGCCGACGCCGGGCGCGGAGTGTAAGGCTGCATCGGAAGCACCCATCCGCCGCGCACATAGAGCGGGAACTCATCCAGAGGCTTGGAGATGTCGGCGGTATGTCCGCCCTGCTTCATCTCATGTGTGAAATAATCGTACCACACCTCTCCGGCCGGAAACCATACACGCTGCGATGCGGTAAGGTCGGCGCCTGTGCCCGGAGTAGATATGGGAGCGGCAAGCAGGATATCACCGAATGTAAACTGCTGTGGCTGGCTGAACGATTCCTTCTGGTCGCCATAGTCGATAAACATCGACCGGTTGAGCGGTACCATAGTATTGTGTGTCTGCCATACACTCGAATATATATACGGCATCATCTCCGAACGCATATGGTACATGCGACGCATGGCCTTTGTCTCCTTCTCGCCGGAAATCCACGGACGGCGGTCAAGACGCTTGTCCTTGGTGGAATGCACACGCAGAGCAGCCGACAGGGCGCCAAACTGGGTCCAGCGCACGCTTAACTCAGGATTCGGGTCGCCTCGGAAACCGCCGATATCATGTGCCCAGTAATAGCAGCCGCCCTGGCCGCTGCATGCAGTGAGCTTGACCTCAAACGCAAGCATCTCCCAATTGGCCTGGGCATCACCGGAGAACTGGATGGGATGCCTGTGGTCGCCCCACCCTGCCCAGCGGCTGTAGCCCGCGCCACGACGGTTGCCATGCTGCGAGTCGCGGTAGTAAAGCTCGTTGATCCATGAGAGAGAGGTCGAATGATGACCGCGCACGTGGGGATACAGATAATTCTGCTGCCAGTCGAGCCACCAGAAATCCACCCCCATATCCTCGCTCGGACGATGGGCATACTTGAAGAAATTCTCCATATATCTGCGGTCGGAGAGATCAAACAGCGGCACCTCACCCTCCTTGGCACCCATAGCAGCGGCAAACTCCGCATAATTGTGTTCGTGAGGACGGATACCGTCGTGGGGATGGTCGTTGAGCGACACAGTCACGCCACGTGCATGCACAGAGTCGATAAGGGCCTTGGGGTCCGGTATAAGCTCACGGTTCCAGGTATATCCGTTCCAGTTGAGATGCCCGTTGTGCCCGGTGCCGAGCGTGGCGTCGTTAGTATGCCAGCCCATATCAAACACTATGTTGTCGAGCGGAAAATCGTTCTCGTCATACCCACGTATAATATCGAGAAACTCATCGGAGGTATAGTCCCAGTAGCGGCAATACCACACGCCATGGATATACTTGCGGGTCATCGGCACACGCCCGCTTATCGCACCGAGCGACGCGAGAGCGCTCCGGTAGTCGTTGCCGTAGATAAAGCAGTACTGGTCCTGTATGTGTGTATTGGTGTCGCGCGGCTTGATCCATCCGTCAGATGTAAGAAGGTCGCTGCGCTCGTCGTCAATCATATACCATCCGTCGCGGCTGAGAAGGCCGTCATCCATAGGTATCTCACGTGTCACCCTGTCGAGGGTCTCTACCGTACCGCCGAGATTGTTCTTAGGCAGAAAACGGTTGGTAAACTTCTTGCGCTTGCCGTTGAGGTCGTAATACACCATCAGATTGGATGTCGAAAACGGGAAACCGTCGTCATGGTAATTGATAGTAAGCGCCGAGGTGACAATCTCATAACGGTCATCGCCGAGCTCAGTCACCTTAATGCTGTCCATCGGCAGCATACTTTTACGGTCGTAGGCAAACAGCGTAGGCTCATCGATAAACTTGCCGTCCTTGGCAAACTCAAGACGCAGCAGTGTAGGAGTAATCACCGAAAGGCGCGCGTTGCCAAACACCATCGGGTTTTCCTTCGGCACGGCAGCAACCGCCGGCAGCGACATCCCTAACACGGATGCCCCCAGTAGCAATGTGTACAATCTCATTATGGCATTAATTGTTGGGTTAATAGCAAATGCAAATATACGAAAAAGAATCTGTACTCTCCAGAGCACGCAAAAATCCGCTCGCCTACTGACCGACCCCGGCGTTAACAAATATTGAAAACCAATAGAAAAAACAAGGGTGTACCGACATGACAGCCGGTACACCCTCAATGATATTGTTCTTCAGAAATTACTTGTTGACCTGGAAACGGTTGATGCCGTCGCGGAGGTAGGCTACCGTCTGGTTGGCGGCAGCGATACCGGCGTTGATGTTGGCCTCGGCGGTCTGCGCACCCATCTTCTTGGGGGTGAAGAATACGCGGTCGCCGAATTTTTCCTTGAGCACATCGGCATTGTCAGGCTTGATATCAGCCATATACTTGATGTCGGTGCGGGCTTCAAGTGCCTTTTCAAGACCGGCCTCGTCGATTACCTCCTTGCGGGCGGTGTTGATGAGGATGCCGCCTTTGGGCATTTTGGTGATAAGCTCGTAGCCGATGCTGCCCTTTGTCTCGGGAGTGGCGGGAATGTGGATTGACACTACTTCGTTGCCGGAGTACAATGTGTCGGTATCATGCAGAGGTGTAACACCCTCTGCCTCCATGGCGCCATCGGGGCAATAGGGGTCGAAAGCGCTTACTTCCATGCCGAATCCCTTGGCCACACGGGCTACATTGCGTCCTACCTGGCCGTAGGCCTGGATGCCGAGGCGCTTGCCCTTGAGCTCAATGCCTGAAGTGCCGTTGTAGGAATTGCGTGCTGCCATTACAGCCATACCGAATACGAGCTCGGCCACTGCGTTGGAGTTCTGGCCGGGTGTATTCTCAACTACCACGTTGTGGGCGGTGGCGGCGGCGAGGTCTACGTTGTCGTAGCCGGCTCCGGCGCGCACTACTATCTTGAGGTTCTTTGCAGCGTCGAGGACTTCTGCGTCGACCTTGTCGGAACGGATAATCAGGCCGTCGGCGTTGGCTACTGCGGCGAGCAGTTCGGCGCGGTCGGTGTATTTTTCAAGAAGCTCGAGCTCGTAGCCGGCTTCTTCGATGACACGGCGTATACCGTCGACGGCTACTGCCGCAAACGGTTTTTCTGTTGCTACCAATACTTTCATTTCCGTATCGATTAATGGTATGTATCAGTGTTTCTTTTCAAACTCGTTCATTGCATCCACGAGCACCTTTACGCTCTCGATGGGGAGAGCATTGTAGAGCGATGCACGGAAGCCGCCTACCGAGCGGTGGCCCTTGATACCTACGATGCCTTTTGTAGAGGCGAAGTCGATGAATTCTTTTTCAAGCTCTACATATTCGGGCTTCATTACGAAGCATACGTTCATGATTGAACGGTCCTCAGGCTCAACTGTGCCTACAAACATCTTGCTTGAGTCGATGGCGCTGTAGAGCAGCTCGGCCTTGGCAAGGTCGCGGCGCTCCATCTCTTTCACACCGCCGAGTTCCTTGTAGTACTTGAGTGTCTGGAGAGCTGAATAGATGGGGAGCACCGGAGGTGTGTTGAACATAGAGCCCTTCTTGATGTGGGTGCGGTAGTCGAGCATGGTGGGGATAGCGCGGTCTACATTGCCGAGAGCCGAATCCTTGACGATAACGATTG
>NZ_JAIDKI010000034.1 GCF_029051885.1 Muribaculum sp. | reverse complement strand
TTGTCGCCGAACCCAATCTGGCCACAGTAGCCATTGTGGGAGAAAATATGAAACATACCGGAGGTATCGCCGGAAAGCTCTTCAATGTTCTCGGGCGCAACGGTATAAGCGTTATAGCCTGCGCTCAGGGAGCCTCCGAGACCAATATCTCTTTTGTAATCGAGCATGACGATCTGCGCAAAGCGCTCAACGTAATCCACGACAGTTTTTTCTTATCTGACACTCAGGTCTTAAACCTGTTTGTTGTCGGTACAGGCAATGTGGGGCGACATCTGTTGTCGCAAATACACGCCCAACAGGAAAACCTGCTGGAAAACAAGGCTTTGCGTCTGCGCATCGTTGGTATTGCAAACTCCCGTAAATGCATCTTCGACCGCGAAGGCATCGACATAGACCAGACTGATTATCTACTGAATAACTCGACAATCGACGCGACTCCCGAAAATCTCAAAAAAGAGATAATCGGGATGAACATCTTCAACTCGGTGTTTGTCGACTGCACGGCAAGTCCAAAGATTGCAGAACTTTATTACGACCTTCTGAGCCACAACGTAAATGTGGTAGCCGCCAACAAGATAGCAGCATCAGGCGATTACAACGGCTATCTGCTTATGAAACGTGTGGCCCGTAAAAAGGATGTTAAGTTTCTGTTTGAGACCAACGTAGGGGCAGGCCTGCCGATTATCAACACCATCAACAACCTGATCAACTCGGGCGACCGGATACTGCGCATAGAGGCTGTGCTCAGTGGCACACTGAATTATATATTCAATGTGCTCAGTCCGGAAGTCCCCATGAGCCGTGCGATAGAAATGGCATGTGAGGCAGGCTACGCAGAGCCGGATCCGCGTATCGACTTGAGCGGACGCGATGTAATGCGTAAACTTGTGATACTCGCTCGCGAGGCCGGTTATCCGATTTCGCAGGAGGATGTCGAGTGCCGTCTGTTTCTCCCCGAGTCATGTTTCGAAGGCTCAATCGAGGATTTCTTCACAAAAGTGAGGGAACTCGACGGAAAGTTTGAGGAGATGCGTGCCCAGGCCGAAAAAGACGGAGAGCATTTCCGCTTTGCAGCTGTGCTCGACCATGGCAAAGTAAGCGTAGGTCTGCGCACTGTAGACTCCGCCCACCCATTCTACCATCTCGAAGGTAGCAACAATGTAATTCTCCTCACTACCGAGCGTTACAACGAATATCCGATGGTGATAAAGGGTTATGGCGCCGGAGCCGAAGTGACTGCCGCAGGTGTGTTCTCCGACATCATCGGCATAGCCAACATACGCTAATCTACTGTTTTTTACTGACAATATCTATTCTGAAAGTTAAATGAAGCATATAATAATACTTGGCGACGGAATGGCCGACGAGCCGGTAGAAAGCCTCGGAGGACTGACTCCTCTGGAGGCCGCCGATACTCCGGCCATGGACAGGCTTGCCCGAGCGGGACGTTCAGGCATGCTTGCCACCGTGCCGCCGGGATTTCACCCGGGAAGCGAAATCGCCAATATGGGTGTCCTGGGATATGACGTGCACACCTCCTTTGAGGGACGTGGAGTGCTTGAGGCCGCAAGCATCGGTATCGACGTGCCTGACGGCTGGATGGCCATGCGCTGCAATCTGATATGCATCGCCGACGGAAATATCAAAAACCATTCGGCAGGACATATATCGACGGAAGAGGCGACAGAGCTTATAAATGCTCTCAACCGTGAACTTGGAAGCGAGAGAGTGAGATTTTATACCGGAGTATCGTACCGCCATCTGCTGCTGATACGCGATGCCGACAAACGGATTGAATGTACACCTCCACATGATGTGCCCGGCACTCCATGGCACACAGTGACGGTAAAAGCCACCCATCCCGACGCCGAGGATACCGCAGCACTAATCAACGACCTCATCATCCGGTCGCAAAAAATATTGGCAGACCATCCTGTCAATCTCAACAGGGCACGGGCAGGCAAGGATACAGCCGACAGCATCTGGCCATGGTCGCCGGGCTACCGTCCGTCCATGGAACCGATGAGCTCCAGATTCGGCATAAGGAACGGTGTCGTGATTTCGGCTGTCGACCTGATATTCGGCATCGGAGTCTACGCCGGGCTGCGTCCAATCCATGTAGATGGGGCCACCGGCCTCGCCGACACCAACTACGAAGGGAAAGCCCGGGCCGCCATAGAGGCTTTGCGCTCGGGAGCCGACTTTGTGTTTCTCCATATCGAAGCAAGCGACGAAGCCGGCCACGAAGGCGATATAGAGCTTAAGAAACGCACTATCGAGTATCTCGACCGGCGCATAGTAGCCCCGATAATGGAAGCCGCCGACACCCTTGACGAGCCACTCTCCATAGCCGTGCTCCCTGACCACCCTACCCCATGCCGCCTGCGCACACATACGGCGGATGCGGTACCGTTTATAATATATCATCCGGGCGAAAATCCCGACAGCGTAAACTCGTACTCCGAACGAGCCGCAGCCGCCGGATCGTACGGATTGATGAATAGCATTGATTTTATCGACGAATTCTTAAAAATATAATTATCTGTCAATATAATGCGCTATGATGTACTATAGCACCAACCATTCCGCTCCCGATGTGACACTGCGCGATGCCATCGTACACGGTCTTGCTCCTGACCGCGGCCTGTACATGCCCGAACGCATTCCATCGATACCAAAAGCCTTTTTCCGCCATATCGGAGAGATGTCCCTTCATGAGATTGCCTATGTAGTAGCCAATACACTCTTCGGCGATGATGTCGACTCTGAGGAGTTGCGCAATATCGTGACCGACACACTCGGATTCGATATACCTCTGCGCAAAGTCGACGACAACCGCTATGTGCTCGAACTTTTCCATGGTCCCACGCTTGCATTCAAGGATGTAGGTGCCCGATTCATGGCCCATATGCTCTCGCACTTTCACGGCAAGGAGAAGAGCACAGGCGACGTCAATGTGCTTGTGGCCACATCGGGCGACACTGGCAGTGCCGTAGCCAACGGATTTCTCAATGTGCCCGGCGTAAGAGTTTTTGTGCTCTATCCCCATGGTAAGGTAAGTCCGATTCAGGAGGCCCAGTTCACTACTTTGGGCGGCAACATCACTGCGATTGAAGTCGACGGCACATTCGATGACTGCCAGGCTCTTGTGAAGTCGGCGTTTATCGACGAGGAACTTAACAGAGCCATGCACCTTACATCGGCCAACTCCATAAATGTAGCCCGCTTCCTTCCCCAGATGTTCTACTACTATCACGGATACGCACGCATGCTACAAGAGGGCGTCGACCCGGAACAGATAGTAGTGGCAGTACCGAGCGGCAATTTCGGCAACATATGCAGCGCGCTGATAGCAAAACGGATGGGTCTGCCTATCAAGCGCTTTATAGCCGCAAACAACCGCAACGACGTGTTCCTCCGCTACCTCAACACCGGAGAATACAATCCCGGAGCCTCAATACCGACCATAGCCAATGCGATGGATGTAGGCGAGCCGTCAAATTTCGCCCGTATACTCGACCTGTATGGCAACGACCACGCCGCAATAAAGGCCGACATATCGGGATGTTCCTACACCGACGACCAGATACGCTCGACCATGCGCGAGGTATACGAATCGACCGGATATACCCTCGACCCTCACGGAGCCACAGCCTGCCGAGCTCTCGGAGAGCAGTTGCGTCCCGGCGAGAAGGGGATATTCCTGGAAACGGCCCATCCGGCCAAGTTCAAGGATACTGTCGAGGAAGCTATCGGCGCGCGCGTACAGATACCTTCGCGCCTGGCGGCCTTCATGCGCGGCGAAAAGTCGACAGTACGACTATCACGCCAGTTCCCGGCTTTCAAGAAATTCCTGCTCTCGCAGATATAACTTAGAGAATGTCTCTTAGTAAAGTACACGTAAAGTACGGTCTGTAGCCAAATTCCGGCCAGGACGATAGAAATAACTGCCGCGTTGCAATGTCCAATCCATCTATATGGAGGCGCATATGCAACGCGGCAGTGATGTATCTTAGTCCTCTCGTGTATCAGGATATGTAGCTGCGGAGGCGCATGGCAGTATACTGCATCAGCTCTGACTCCGCTACAAGACATTCGTCGGCAATCTGTCGGGCAAACGGCATGCGTCCGAGCAGGCGCAGACACAGCACATCAATAGCCTCGGCCGAGGGCGCGGAGGCAATCCAGCGCCTTGCTTCATCAATAGTGAAATCATCCTCCGGCATAATCATGGGAGCAAGCAGCACGCTCTCGCGAGTAGACACATTGGCCCATAACTCACGCGCCAGCTCGGCATCATATCCGATATCGGATGCTATCTCTTTCAGCTGTGGAAGATTCACGCCGAAAATCACACGGTATGATGCTCCGGCACGACGTAGAGTGTCGGCTACAATGCCGTTGCGCATTGCATAGAAGCGATGTTTTATCGCCTGTAGTGTGGAATTATCGCCAGCCATCAGTCAAATACTTTGTCCCAGTCTTTCCATACTACCTCATACCCGAGCGAACGTATGTCGGCGGCCACATCGGCCGGAGTACGCTCATCGCTTACCGAAAATTGTTCCAGGCTTTGCGGATTGACGGCATAACCGCCAGGATCAGTCTTGCTGCCCGCACTCATCGAGGTGACACCGAGCTGCATCATATTGTTGCGGAAAGCAGTGTTCTCACGAGTGGAATAACTGATGTCCACATCATTGTCAAATATACGGAAAGCGAATGTAAGCTGCGCGAGCTCGCGGTCGCTCATAACCACATTGGGCTGGAAACCGCCTTTTGACGGACGCATGCGCGGGAAGTTGACTGAATACTTCGTCTGCCAGTAGTTCTTACGCAGATACTGCAGATGGCGAGCCATCATTGTGACATCAGTACGCCAGTCTTCCAGACCGATTAGCACACCCATTCCAATTTTGTGTACTCCGGCCTGCCCCATCCTGTCGTAGCCGTTCAGACGCCAGTGGTATATCGACTTCATGCCTACAGGATGGTACTTTTTATAATTCTCCTCATGATACGTTTCCTGGAAACATACCACACCATTCAGTCCCGAATGGGTAAGACGCTCGTAATCTTCGGCCTTAAGAGGCATCACCTCTATGGAAAGATTATTGAAATACGGGCGGCATGTACGCAATGCCTCCTCAAGATAATCGACTCCGGCACGGGCAGGATTCTCGCCTGTGACAATCAGCAGATTCTCAAACGGTCCGAGACGGCGTATGGCCTCGCACTCGCGGCGTATCTCATCCATGGTAAGAATCGTTCGCTCGAAAGGATTGTTATGGTTGAATCCACAGTACACACATCCGTTGGCACATGAGTTGGTAATGTACAGCGGTATATACATACTGATTGTCTTGCCGAATCTTTCCTGTGTTATACGGCGGCTTATCTGCGCCATGTCCTCAAGATATGGCGCGGCTGCCGGCGAAATGAGCGCCATAAAATCGTCGACATCAGGATGCGTTTTCCCAAGCGCAGTCTCCACATCGGCCGCACGCTTTGAAGCGATACAGCGAGTGGTTTCATCCCAGTCGAATTTTTTTATTTCATCGTAAAACATATTATCACACTGCCGCATAGCGGGAATCCCGCAAGTCGCAAGGGCCGCATATGCTCAATGCAAAGGTAGCACTTATTACTCAGATTTCATAATATATCATCAGGCAGCCATCGCTACACCTTGCTGCTCAACGCTTGGAAATCACGGTCAAATGTGCTGCTGTCGATAGCCTTGGCACGAATCTTAGCACGGTATGCATATATCGTATTGGGCGAGTATCCCAAAAACTCGGCCATCCTGGCTGTGTCGGTAAGGCCAATACGCATCAGGGCGGCTATGCGAAGCTCGGGCATCAGACGTCCGTCGGCCGGAAGAGTATACTGCTCGTCGGGGCGTAGCATGGTATTGAGGTCATCGACAAATGTAGGATAAATCTTCAGGAAAGTGCTGTCGAAAATTCCAAACATATCACGTCGTTGCTCATCAATATAATTTCCCGATTTAATGACATTGAAAAGTTCCTCAAACTGCCGTGCTGCAAGTTTGCGCTTTACAGTGCGTGACAGTTCCGATATACGGCGCATGGATATCGAGCATACTCTCAGGAAATTGGACAGGTACAGCCGTCTGTCTTCCTGAAGCCGCAGTACAATCTCATGCTCTTTTCTCATATTTCTTATATATCGCCTGTAGCGCAGCAACATCACTGCCATGACCAACAGCAACAGCACCATCATGCCGGTGATGACCCACAACAGTATATAATTGCGGCTCCACTGACGCCGATATGCCTTATCAATAATCATCAGCGACTCGCCGACAAGTTCGGAATGATACCCCATGCCGTAGGAAGCATTGGTAAGCGCAACCGAAAGGTAGGAGTGTGCCCGGTCGATATCTCCACGGCTGTAGAGCAGATGTCCCAGACGCTGAAGAGACATACCTTCCCTGTCGCCTCGTAAGGTCTCGCTCAATGCCCCATGCAGGGTATAGTAAAATTCATCCTCGGCATTACCCTGAGAGGCGCTGATGCGTGCCATTAACTCAGCGCCGCGTCCATACAGAGCATCAGATATATCAGTACGTTCGAGAAGTTCGCTTCCTGAAATCATCGCCGCCGAATAATTTCTGTCGAAATAAAATCGATACGCCTCATGAAAAAGCCATTCGGGTGATTCCGGAGGATAATACCGCATGGCATGCTGCCGGTAGGAATCGGCTTTAGCCACGTATTTTTCACTAAGCACCGGCAACGCCATAGCCCGCTCCGAAATAATGGTGTACATGTCGGCCGCACCGTCGAAATATTCGCGTTTCCATTCACCGGGCAACTCTTCGGCATTCACAGACTCGAATATCAGTATCGCCTCACGCTCAAGGTCGACAAGAGGGAGAATAGCAGCAAGCGCCATACGGCTACGGAATATCAGCACACTATCGCCAAGCGAGTAGGCGTCGGCTGAAGCCCGTCGCAGATATATTATGGCAGAGTCAGCACATAGCGACTTATAGTTTTTTGCAATCTCGATATAACCGGCCGTACGCTCAACCGGAGACGACGGAAGATTCATTACCATCGAATCAATTGCCGATGTACGTCGCATTATATACGTGTCTCTCTCATCGATAGCACTATCAAGCCTTTCAAGAAGCTCACCTGCAGTATCGGGCATATCACGATAAGACGCCCCCAAGACAGGTTCAGGAGCGATATACCATATTATCGAGATGGCAAGAAAGATTAATGTACGTAATGTTATAGCGCGCAAATTACAATAAGGTTAAGACGAATGAATAAAGTATTTATCAAAAGCGCATCCTAATATCAGAATACAAGCGATAGGACGACACCTATTGAATATGCAACCACGAATTCATTAACACTTGCAAAGATATTGAACTTTAATTTACACTACAATTAATTTAATAAACTTTTGCGCAACTATTCATTTATTAGCACGCCATCAAAAAATGTGGCACAGCATTCATGGCATAGCATGCGTTTTTTCACAAAATTTAAGAGTCCGTCGCACCTATGATTTTTGCACGTGGTCATCGCTATTCTCGTCAGCGCCATTTCCGTCAGCAGATGATACTTCATGATGATGCCTCGAACGTATATGCCGCAGCTGAAGCATATTGAGATATTCATCGTAATATGCAAGCAACAGTGTGGTCAACGGCAATGCTATTATAAGGCCGAGGAAGCCAAGCAAAGTGCCCCATATCGACAATGAAAGTAAGATAATGGCAGGATTCAGCCCCATGGCCTTACCCATGATTTTAGGAGTCAGGAACAAATCCTGTATAGCCTGCACGATACAGTATACAGCCATACATTCCCAAAATATTGTCCAAAAATCAACGCCCTGGTCGACCGAACATACCAGACAAAGAAATATCGTGGGAACCAATGATATCAGCTGAAGATACGGCACCATGTTGAGCAATCCGATAAACATGCCGAGCACTACTGCAAGAGGCATCCCTATAATCAGAAAACCGATAGTGAAAAGGACCCCTACACAAAATGCCACAAGAGCCTGTCCGCGGAAATAGTGATTCATCGAGCGCTGTATGTCATTGCCTATACGAAACACGGTCTTGCGCCATGCAGGAGGTACCATATGATGGAAGCTCTTGCTGAGGCGCTCGTAGTCAAGCATGATAAATATCACATACAGAAACACTATAAACCAGCTGAGCAGCCCGACAATCATGCTTATTCCACTTGTAAGCACCGACCATGTGTGTAATGCTGCACTTTCCAGCAACTTAATCTGGTCCTCACGTGTAAGCAGACTTGACAGGTACTCGAAATCCACATAATTGCGAATGAATTCATGAAGCCAGTCGGGTAGAAACGGGATGCTTACCTGCGACTGTGAGTATACTTTCAGCAGATGTGCCATATGCGCCATCTCGGAAGTAATCATCGGGATAAGCAGATAACATAGTAGACCGAATGCTAATGTCGCTTCGAAAAGAGTAATAAAGATTGCGGCCACACGCCCCTTGAGGCGCAGGAGCTCGCGGTTGAACTGTACGAACGGCTCAAATATGTAAGCGATAAGGGCTGCCACACAGAATGGCAACAGCACACCGCGCAGACGGTATATCAGCCATACCGCGGCACAAACCACTATAGTAGTGATTACCAACCGCACTACGCGGTCGAATGTATATGGTTGGCTCGCACTCATGTCTATATATTTCGGGTTATTATACCTGCTTTATTTTATAAAATAATGTTACGAAATTAGCTAATTTTTCCGTAATCCGCTCATTTTTGCGTAAATTTGTTCCCCGAAAATCAAAACCAAATCATTACTACATATCAAATGGCTATTTTAACTAATGTGGCGGATGCATCCGCCAGAGCGCTCAACGACAAGACATGGGCAAGATGGACAGCGCTCATACTCATCGCCTCGATGATGCTGTTTGCCTACATGTTTGTCGACGTTATGTCGCCACTCCAGTCTCTGATAGAGACACAGCGCGGATGGTCGCCCGACGCATTCGGCTACTATGCCGGCGCGGAGTATATACTCAACGTATTCGGATTCCTGATTCTCGCCGGTATCATCCTCGACAAGATGGGTGTACGCTTTACCGGAACCCTTTCGGCATCGCTTATGGTTGCCGGAGCCTGCATAAAGCTGTATGCAATCAGCAATCTGTTTCAAGGCACTGCCCTGGAATTGTGGCTTAGCTCGTGGTGGACATCGATGCCCGGAAGCGCCAAGCTCGCAGCCTTCGGATTCATGATTTTCGGATGCGGCTGCGAAATGGCAGGCATTACCGTGAGCAAGGCCATTGCAAAATGGTTTGAGGGCAAGGAGATGGCTCTCGCAATGGGTCTGGAGATGGCAATCGCCCGTATAGGCGTGTTTGCAATCTTCTCGATTTCTCCACGTCTGGCCGAGTGGATCAGCCCTACAGACCCCTCGGTAGTACCTCCGGTAGCTTTCTGTACAGCCCTTCTATTTATCGGCCTTATCTCTTTCATGGTATTTACCGTGATGGATAAAAAACTTGACGCTCAACTCGGAGCAAAGGCCCAGGCCAACGACGAGACCGCAGAAGAGGAGTTCAAGCTCTCGGATGTGGCCAACATTTTCGGCTCGCGCCTGTTCTGGATTATCGCCATGCTGTGTGTGCTTTACTACTCTGCTATTTTCCCCTTCCAGCGTTATGCCGCCAATATGCTCCAGTGTAACCTCGGCATAGACGCCACCACAGCTTCCGATATATTCCGCTGGTTCCCCATCGGCGCGGCAGTACTGACTCCGGCCCTTGGCTATTTCCTCGACCGCAAGGGCAAAGGCGCCACAATGCTGATACTCGGCGCACTGCTTATGATTGTATGTCATCTCACCTTTGCACTTGTGCTTCCGAAGTATCCTACAGAATGGCTTGCATTCAGCGCTATAGTGCTCCTTGGCATATCATTCTCGCTCGTACCGGCAGCCCTCTGGCCTTCTGTTCCCAAGATTATGGACAAGCGTTTCCTCGGTTCCGCCTACTCTCTGATTTTCTGGGTACAGAATATCGGCCTGTCGCTCTTCCCCATCCTTATCGGTGTGGTGCTTACAGCATCCAACCCCGGAGTGACCGACCCGATGAAGTATGACTATACCAATCCGATGCTGCTCTTCGCGTCGCTTGGAGTGCTTGCCCTGATATTCGGACTCTGGCTCAAAGCTCTTGACGCCAAGAAGCACTACGGACTTGAACTGCCCAACATCTCTACCGACAAGGAAGAGAAAATATTCGAGGAAGAGGGACGCACTCAGGAATAATGCATCTCTGAATGTTCACAGACCAATCTGTCTGCATCCATTAGGAAAGCGGATTCAATAAAGACATAACTCCCGGCGCCAAGCATAACCGGCGCCGGGAGTTGTGTCTTTAAGAGCTTGTTTAATAATAAATGTTGCCGCCAGGGTCGTATATATTGAGGCGATTTTCGACATGTGACGAAGGAG
>NZ_JAIDKI010000033.1 GCF_029051885.1 Muribaculum sp. | reverse complement strand
CCCTCATCACAAGCGAAAATATGCTCGACGATTGACCGCCCTGACGGTAACATTTATTATTAAACAAGCTCTAAGAGTGTGTTTACTTTTAAACCAAATTAAATATTATAAGCATAACAAACCCTCAATCAGAGTGTTTGTAGAAGAAAAATGATTAATATGCATAGAATCAGCTTCTATCAGACACATCTGACCGAGGGTCAATGGTCTTATATAAACAAAGTGTTCTTTGAAAATGATTGCAGACACCGTAAATATTCCTTGCGCTCCATATTCGAAGCAATCCTGTATCTTCTGGTCAGCGGCTGCCAATGGCGAATGCTTCCCAAGGATTTTCCGAAATGGCAGTCGGTCTATAAGTTTTTCCGTAAGTGGAGAGAGGACGGTCATATCGAACATTTCATAGAAAAGACAATCATGAGAATCAGACGCAAACGTGGGCAGAACGAATGCCCGACAGTCGGAGCTTTGGACGCGCAAAGCGTCAAATGGGGCAACCGTCAGAGCGATAACGGTTTCGATGCCAATAAAAAGGTAAAGGGTGTCAAACGCAACATCGTGGTTGACCGCAACGGCTTCATCCTTGGACGAACAGTTGACAATGCCGGAAGGCATGATTCCAAACTTGCCTATCCGTTGTGCCGACAGACAGCTTTCTTTTGGCCGACACTTAAGAAAATTCTCGTGGACAGAGGTTATCGCGGAGATATTGCAAATCAGGTAAAGTCCGATTTTATGATAGAGCTTGAGGTCAGCAATACCCCAAACGGGATCAAAGGTTTTACTCCCAGGCCTCTGAGATGGGTCGTGGAAAGGACATTCGCATGGCTTGACGGATTCAGGCGGCTCACAAGAAACTATGAGCAGACCGATGAATCCGCTGAGGAAATGATTGATTTTGCGACTATCAAACTCTTGATAAATCATATCTAATGTTTAACAACTCTAAAAAGTAAACACACTCTAAGTCAATTCCAAACATTCTCTTAATGCATATCAAGCCATGGAGATTCATCGTCGTCATGACAGTGTTTGCGATTTGTTGGGCTTGCGGAGCAGCCAACGGCAATAACCCCGAATCCGCTACAGCAATCGCCGATATGCCAGAAGACAGTATATCGGTATTTGCCGAAAGTGACGCCGGAACTGTCGTTGACGAGCAGACTGAGATTGGCGTGGCTGATACCGATACGGTGTCAGCCGGTTGTGCCGGTCCGTTCAAGATTGGCGCACCCATACCTGAGGTGCTTGATGGCTTCACTGTCATGAAGTCTAAGGAAGAAAAAACACTTCCTGACGGAGGAGGCGTACGCGATATTCCGGTATATTTTTACGAAATCGGTAATATGTGGGATGCCGTCAACGAAGTGATTAAAGAACTTGATGTGTTTGAAGAAGGTGAATTACCGGTCACCGGATGGGAAGTCGAGATTGATGATGTGATTGCAGACCCCGGCATGGAGGGTCTGGGCATTATCGAACACACCGAGGTTGAGGAGATTCTGCAAGCACTGGAGGAGAACCGAGACGAAGCGGCAGACATCGAACCCGAGGACCTTATGTCGGAAGTAGAGCCCGAGGAGATTATGGAAGCCTACGACAATCTTTGCAGTCTCTATGAAGAGGCGCTCCGACAAAAGAAAGGATTGCTTCTGACATTTTGACCGATAGAGCCCGTCTTGAACCCGAACATTACCTTGCTGATTTAGGCATGATTTTGCCAAAATGACAAAAAATCATTAACTTTGCACGCTCAAAGGAAAGAGTGGCGTTTGTGGTATGTCCGCTATTACGTAACGCCCGTAGTGTAAATATAATGTATTTTATCGTATGAAGAAAGCACTCATTACAGGGGTTACGGGTCAGGACGGCTCGTTCCTGGCAGAGCTTCTGCTCGAAAAAGGTTACGACGTGCATGGCACTATCCGTCGCTCGTCAGTTGACTTCCGTGAACGTATCGCCCACCTTGAAGGGCATCCAAATTTTCATCTTCATTATGCCGATCTCGGCGACTCGATGTCTATACTCCAGGTAGTAGGCAAAGTGCGCCCCGATGAAATCTACAATCTCGCCGCACAGAGCCATGTGCAGGTGTCGTTTGACTCGCCTGAGTTTACAGCCGACATCGATGCTACCGGTGTGCTCCGAGTGCTTGAGGCTGTGCGTCTGACCGGTCTGAAAGATACATGCCGCATATATCAGGCATCTACCTCCGAGCTTTACGGAAAGGTAGAGGAAGTGCCTCAGAACGAGAACACTCCGTTCCATCCCTACAGCCCTTATGCTGTTGCCAAGCAGTATGGATTCTGGATTGTCAAGGAATATCGTGAAGCCTATGGCATGTACTGCTGCTCGGGTATCCTCTTCAACCATGAGAGCGAGCGTCGTGGCGAGACTTTCGTTACCCGCAAGATAACTCTTGCTGCCGCACGTATCGCACAGGGCAAGCAGGATAAACTCTACCTCGGCAACCTCTCTTCGCTCCGCGACTGGGGCTACGCCAAGGACTATGTAGAGTGTATGTGGCTCATACTCCAGCATCCCACTCCCGAAGACTTCGTTATCGCTACCGGCGAGCAGCACTCCGTACGCGAATTCTGCGAGCTTGCTTTCCGCAACGTCGGCATCGAACTCCGCTGGGAAGGTGAAGACGAAAACGAAAAAGGTATCGACGTGGCTACAGGCAAAGTGCTCATCGAAGTATCGCCCGACTTCTATCGTCCCACCGATGTGGTAAACCTCTGGGGCGACCCCACAAAGGCACGCGCAAAACTCGGCTGGAACCCGCAGAAGACATCTTTCGCCGAACTGGTAAAGATAATGACCGATGCCGATATGGCCAAGGTGGCTGTAGAACGCGCCGGCGAAAGCGTGCGCACCAACCTCGCCGAATACCTCGAAAAGGGTATCGTGAAGTAAAATATTCCGATAATAGTTAGGAAATGTCCGCAGATTTCACCTAAATTTGCGGACATTCTATTTTAGAAACTGTTTAGAGTTTGTTTAATAATAAATGTTGCCGCCAGGGTCGTATAGCTTGAGACGATTTTCGACATGTGACGAAGGAGTGTACTT
>NZ_JAIDKI010000032.1 GCF_029051885.1 Muribaculum sp. | reverse complement strand
TCCCTCACTGCGCGAACACATCTGCACGACGCTTGACCGCCCCAGCGTTAACAAATATTGGTGAACGGGGTCTTAGACACACCTCTCACAATTTAACATACCTTAACTAATACAAGCCCGATTTTCGTATTTTTTGCAAAAATAAGGGCGCCTTGCAAAAATTTCAGAAAAAAAGTGTTTGCAATTCCAGGAAATGTATTAACTTTGCATCGTTTTTGAAGCTAAAAAATTGTTTTATTATTAATTACAAAACGAAATGAAAAAGTTAGTTTTATTACTTGCTGTTGTATTCAGCGTATCACTTTTCTCTTGCGGTGGCAACTCTAACGCCGAGGCTAACGCTGCTGACTCTGTAGTTGTAGAGGAAGTTGCTGTAGAGGAAGTTGCAGTTGTTGACAGCGTTGCTGCTGACAGCGTAGCTGCTCCCGCTGACTCTGCCGTTGTTGCTGAGTAATTTTTGCTCATACCCAACACAGCAGTGAATTCCGTGCCATCGCGCACCAAGGAATCACAGCATGAAATAAGCTGACCACACAAGTGATCAGCTTTTTTTATGTCCTATAGCAAGCACCCACCGCATATCATATCAGCCTATATTTTCGATAATTATAGCTTGTACTACATTTTTTTGCAATTTTTTTACGGAATCACATGCAAGATTTTCAGTGCCGACGGATTTAATGGATAGAACTCCAAAAGAATCATTTATGAAAAATCTTAAATTTCTATTCACAACTCTTGGCATCTTCGCGACATCGGCCATACTTCAATCATGTGACAACGACAACGACGTAGCATTCCCTGCCAATTATCCGACTGCACTTGTGACAGTATGTCCCGACGCTGATGAATCGTTTGTAATGAATCTCGACGAAAAAACAGTGCTCAACCCCGTAAATATCGCAAAGTCGCCATTCGGCAAGAAAGAGGTAAGAGCCATGGTGAGCTTCTACTTCACAAACGACGGAAACCAATCGGCAGAAAGCGACGAAAATGAAATAGACGTCCGCGACGTACACGTATGCTGGATTGACAGCATACGTACCAAGCTGCCCGTACCCACCACCCCCGACAACAATGAGACATACGGCAACGACCCGTTTGATATCGTAAAAGACTGGGTGACTGTCGGAGAAGACGGATATCTGACACTGTGCATACGCACAAAATGGGGCAATCCCGACAAAAAGCATATGATAAATCTCGTGACAGGAGTAAACCCTGACGACCCTCTGGAAATGGAAATCCACCAGGATGCTGACGGCGACGTCGAAGGAATGATGCGTGACGCTCTCATCGCATTTAATCTCAACCAGCTCGAAGGCCTCAGCGGTGATGTGAAGTTAAAACTCAAATGGAACTCATACTCCGGAGAGAAAACAGCTGAGATAGATGTGAAAATGCGCAATCAGGCCACGCCCGAAGCCTTCGACAGAACTCTGCTGGTCAACAAACTCTATTAATCCAGCCCGTATCTACCAAAAATAGCGCAACATAGCGCCAAACATCAGATTTCGGAACCGGGACAACCACTACCGCACCCCGCACCTTGGCAGTGTAATAACTCGGAAAAAATAATACGCAATTCTTACAGACATTTCCAGTCCCGGTTCCGCAATTCTTCTCTGTTTCCAACAAACTGATGCAGACGTCTATGATATCCGGAGCAACCATAGATGATGAGGCTCAAATTGTAGATGATGCCCGCAAAGGCAACATTGCTGCCCAAAAGGCCCTGTATAGTCTCCACATCCGCTATCTGGCGGGGGTGTGCTCGCGTTATATCCTTAACTCAGAGGATGTAAAAGATGTTCTGCAAGAAAGTTTCTTAAAAATATTCTCCTCTCTGCCGTCATTCATATATCGCGGCAAAGGCTCGACAAGGGGATGGATGTGCCGCATTGTAATAAACGAGACATTGAAGTTTCTAAGAAAGACCACAATGTTTGAATTCACCGAACTTACAGAGGCTGAAAGCTCCCGAGGCTACGACGACTACGAACCCGACATAAACGAAATACCCACATCTGCAATCCATGAAATGATTCGCGAGCTACCGTCAGGATATCGCACGATATTCAATCTATATGTGATTGAAAACAAAAGCCACAAGGAAATTGCGGCTCTGCTCAATATTAAAGAAAGCACTTCGGCATCACAGCTGCATCGTGCCAAGGCAATCCTGGCCTCCCGAATTAAAGAATACCGTTCAACTCTTGAAACAGCGACATTATGAAAGACAAATGGTTAGACGACATACACGACAGGTTGGCCGGATTCGAGACCGACGAACCCGACAATCTATGGGCCGACCTGCAGAAGCGGCTGGAAAAAGAGAAAGCCGTCGCGCCGCCCGCACCACAACGCCGCAACCTGTTGTCAGGAATCAGACAGTACTGTGCCGTTGCGGCAATGCTTGCACTCATTGCTACCACTATCATATGGCTGGCCTTGCCTGACAATGATGTCTCGCTCCAGATTCCACAGGCCGGCACCTCTGAAATAAAAAAAGAAAACTCAACACACCGCCCGTACTCTCACGACACCCCCCTACACCCGGCCAAGATTGCTCAGGCATATTCCAAAACGACCGTGCAGCCTGCCACACAGCCCCTTACACCTCCTCTCTACAACGATATCAGCATATCCGACAACAACACTGATACTGATACCGACCGGCCGACCACATCCGGCACAAACTCCGAAATCCCGGTACAGCCCGACTCGGTCAGCCAAACCGAGCCGTCATCGCCATCCGATGACACCATCCGCCCTCACCGGCCTGAGAGCCATAATCATTACAACACTTCCACATACATCCGACGGCAAAAACACAACCGCTCGGGAGCATTGTCGTTAAGCGTCTACACTGCCGGAGCGCTCAATTCCTCAATCAATCAAAGCAGCATGAGCGGAGCGTCTACCGTACCGACAAACCTCGACAAATCACAATGGAATGACAGCCATATGCTTGGAGTACTCCTGTTCAACAAAGGCAAAGAGATACAGACTAAGACAAAACACTATCTGCCCATTCGCGCCGGTATTTCCGTCGGATACCGCATACTCCCACGCTTGTCGGTCGAGTCAGGACTGACATACAGTTGCCTTATATCCGATCTCTCATTCGGAAGCGAATCACACTATCTCTCCGGAAATCAGACACTTCATTACATCGGCATTCCTCTCGGCATCAGATATAATGCTTTATCGTGGAAAAAAATCAATCTGTATGCCGCATGCGGCGTCATGGCCGAAAAATGCATCTCAGGCAAGACCGAGTGTAAGTTCATTCTTGAAAACAAGAATATCGCCTCCGATAGTGAAAGCACTATCGTAAAACCTCTCCAATGGTCAGTCAGCACCTCAGTAGGCCTGCAGTTCAACATCTCCTCAATAACAAGCATATATGCCGAGCCCGGCATACACTATTATTTCAGCAATAACTCCAGCATAAAAACAATATATCAGGACCGACCTCTTAACTTCAATCTAAATCTTGGCCTGCGATTCACATTCGGCAACGACTGATACTAACTGATAGAGCCGTATATTTGTACGGCTCTATCAGTTATATTTAGTCTGCTACATCGACATCAGGTCGCGGAATATATCAAGAGCCACCTTGATTTCCTCCTCCTCGGCCGTGCAGTCGATAGCCACCACTCCGGGAGCCTCGAGCATCGTGAAGTTTATCCTGTTGTCAAGATTCTTCTTATCATGGTGCATAAGCTCGAGCAGACGCGGATAGTCATCACATGTAATCGACGGAACACCGTAATGCTCACGCACATAGCCGGCAATCTTGCGCAGCAGAGCTGTAGAAAAACCCTTGTGCATATGACTCAGCACAAGTTCTGTCACGATACCCCAGGCCACTGCATATCCATGGGCCACGGGAGCACCCTTCTCCATAGCCAGACTCTCAAACGCATGGCCCGCCGTATGACCCAGATTGAGCGATTTCCTCAGCCCTTTCTCTGTAGGGTCCTCAGCTACAACGCGCCGCTTTACCCCTACCGACGATTCCAGCAGCTGTAGCATACAACTGAAATCGTGGGCACATGGATTATAAGCAAGCAACGCCATGAGCGCGCCTTCACTCTCAAGCAGGCCATGCTTTATCATCTCGGCATAGCCTGAATACATCTCCGAATCCGGAAGCGACGAAAACATTGCCGTCGATATCACCACAGCCTCAGCCTCACGGAAAGCTCCGATTTCATTCTTCAGCCCACCGAAATTTATACCGGTCTTACCGCCTACCGAGGCATCCACAGCCCCGAGCAAAGTGGTAGGCACATTTACAAAACGCATGCCGCGCTTGAAGGTCGACGCTGCAAACCCGCCTATATCGGTTATCATGCCGCCACCGACATTAATCATCAGAGAGTGTCGGTTGGCACCCATTCTCTGCAATTCACTCCATATATGCGACAGAGAGTCAAGATTCTTATTGATGTCTCCGGCCGGAATAGTAATAAGTCCGGCAGTGCCCAGAGACGGACAAGCCGCAACAAGAGCCGGCCACACAAGCCTCTCTGTATTGCTGTCGGCGAGCACATACACACCATGGGGATTTGCCGCCTCGATTAGCCCCGAAAGTTCGCGGGCCACTTCATTTGTAAATATCAGTTTCTGCATACAAGCGTTTTTTATGTTTTGGATTACTCCCTGTCAATATCATGATTCAACGTATCCTCCTGCCTATATCGACATACCGAATATGTCGAGAAGCATAGGAAGCCTCTCGGCGAGCACAGGCATCGACGGGTACACTATGTCGGCACCGGCATCCACAAGCTCCTTCTCCGGAATCGGCCCCGTGGTGACACCTATGGTAAACGCGCCCGACGCGGCGCCCGACAGCACTCCCATAGGAGCATTGTCTACAGCGATACTGTTGTCAGGCATAGCCCCCGCTTTGTCCATAGCCCTCAGATAAGGCTCCGGATGTGGCTTGCCATGGACTACATCGCGCGAGGTAATCTGCATTCCCGCAGGAAAAGCGCCCGGATAGTCCAGGTCAAGACGGTCGATAAGCGAGCGCTGGCCCGAACCGGTCACAAGCACCGTAGTAATGCCGCGGCGCATGAATTCGCCTATCATGATGTCGGCGCCGGGCATCGGAGACACATCAGGAAGCTCCCTGAAATACTGAGTCTTGCGGCGATACAGCGCTTCACACTCCTCATCGGTGACATCACGTCCGAACGCACGCTTGAACAGCAGTCTTATCGTATCGCGCCCGGTGCGCCCCTCATAAAGGAAAAACTCGTCGTGCTCACATGGCACACCCTCTTCCGTCATCAGACGGTACCACGCGTCGGCATGCCGGGGCATCGAGTCATACAGCGTGCCATCCATGTCGATAAGAGCGGCTGTCGGAGAGAAGCTGATCAGACCGCGTCGCTTCAGATAGCGGCTTACGGCCATCTGTTCAGGAGTCATTGACATTTAAGTAACTGTTCTAAATTATTTCTTGTTTTTGTTTCTTTTCTTCTTGGATTTCTTATTGTCGGGCACCACAGCGTCATCACTGCTGTCAGGAGCCGGAGGTGGAGCGGGCAGAAGTCCCTCCTTTATTAACACCAGAGAGTCGGCGGCCGATATCGTATCTGCCACTTCAGGTACTTCGACACCCCGGGGCACACTTCCTTCAATCTTCAGCGCGCCCAGACGTGCGGCCCTTGAGCCGCGCTTAAACACATTGTCAATCTCTTTCAGCAGATTGACCCTGGTGTCGGCCACTATAGCCACGCTTTCGCCCACATCTCCGGGCTTGTATTTGGCACCGCCGAGCCTCACCTTCATGTCGTCAGGATTACCCGACAGGTTTATTCCGAACTTAAACGGCAACGGCGACTTGAGCACCGATATATGATACTTGAAATTCAAGTCAAGGTCGTTGCTCCCCATCACGGCAAGACGATAGCGGTCGAAATCGAATACAAACGGAAACAGCTGCACCATCGAGTTGCGCACAAGCATCTCGGCTTCCATCTGCTCGATTACATTCTTCTGCTTGTCCTTAAACATAAGCCATTTGGCCAATGTGCGGAATGTCTCTCCATCCAGAAGCACCAGGTCGTGCCCGTTGAGTCGGATAGCGGCGTCAAGCGAAGGCATCACGATATTCATCGTTGTGTCGATATCAGCCGTAGCGGCTATGCTTGCGTCGATAATACCCTCGAAACTGTTGAGCAGAGGCATCAGAGAGTCGACAGCAGGCACCATGCCCACAAATTTCTTTATATCTATGCCATTGAGGTCGAGCCCCATGCCAAAGCGCATCTCATCCTTGCCTGGAGCTGAATACAGTGCGTTGAGACTCACACTGCCCATTTCCGACGAGGCATGAAGGTTATGAAGATTCAGAGCGCCCTCGCTTACAAGAAGCTCGCCCTTGAAATCATGCATATCCATATCGGAATATACGATATTGTCGGCACTGACATTCAGCCGGGCGTCAAGATTCAGAGGTATCAGCACTGCGCTCACACTGTCAGCCGACATCGAGGCATTGTCGGCCATCCGGTCAAGATCGGCTTCCGACTGGGCATCGACATTTACCGACCTGCCGTCCGACTTGGCGGCATAGTCGGCACCACGGTAAAGAGCCTGTACCAGTTCGTTGACATTGAGCGAATCACTGTGGAGATTCCAGTCAAGCTCAAGTTTGCCGCCACGCGTCAGAGCCCTGCGTATGTTTGACACAGAGCCGTTTATCGTAAAGTCCGACCGACCGCACTCATACCGCACATTGCGCAATACCACACTATCGGTCGAAAACTCCATGTCAAAGCCCGATATACGGTTGCGCAGAGGGAAATATGGTGAGAACATGCCGCCGCGCTCGGCTGTGAGACGTCCGCTCATCTGAAGTCGGCGCAGCAGTCGCCCTGTCGATTCATCTACACTGAGGTCAAGGCTGTCGGCACCGGCATGCATTGCCCTCTCGGCCTCCCACCCGGCCCGACGGGCGGCAAAGCGGGCCGAGTCGGCCGATGTGAACTCCCGGCTGCGTACACGCTTGGGCCGTATGTGTGCGTTGACTTCAAAATGGCTCTTGCGCAGACCCATGAAATTTTTCCTGTCGGTAAAGAATATGCTCCCTGCGTCGGCATTGACATTCACCTGCGGCATATGGGCGTTGTGCTCGTATCGCCGCAATGCAAAGCGTGCCGCGATATCTCCCAGACGCATCCTCGACGAATCGGTATCCATATAGCTGACCATATCGGCCTTCAGCATTCCGCCGAAAGGTATCACGACAGTGCTGTCGGCCGAGGGAGGACGGTTGAGACATCCCGCCCCTGCCTTGGCATTCTTAAGGCGGATTGCCATCCCGTCGACAAGGGCCGACATCGTATCTGTGCTCACCGACAGGGTGAGCAGCGAGTCGACCTTTACATTATTGGCTGTGACAAAACTGCCCGAAGTGCCGAGTTTCACCTCCGAGTGGCGTGTATAGCAGTACATCCCGTAGCCGGGAGAGTCAAATGTAAAGTCGTCGATATCAAGAGTGCCATCCAGCTTAAGCCTGTGGAAATTCGCCATCGAGAAATCGCTTGCCCGACACGTCATCTTGGTATCGAGGCGCACCACACCTCCGACTGTCGTAGAGTCGGGAAGCATGGCAAGGAGTTGCCGCGGCAGTCGGGCCGGACGGCTCTCCAGTGTGATGTTGCCGGTGAAGTCAGGGTCGGTCATCAGATTTCCGGCCACACCCTTGACCGATATGTCAGCGCCCATCCCTCCGAGCTTCAAGGTATTGACTCTTACAGTCAGCGAGTCGAGGCTCCCGGGGAGCGACACATCCACATCGGCTTCGATGCGGTCAACTCTTACGGTCCTGTCATACACAGCGCCGCAGCGCGGAATTTTTATGCTCAGCCCCATGCACGGTATGCTGTCGGTCATCGGCCTGAACGGCTTTTTAAGTTCACCGGCCACAGCGATTTCCATATCGCTGTCAATACTCCCTATCCCGCTGCGCATATGTTCCGGCAGCAGAGCTATTGCAGCTCCGGGAGCAAACGGCCCGATGCCGAATGTCAGCTCGGTAATGGCCAACGGCTCGGTAAAATCGAGCGTAGTGTTCCATATCGATTTGATACGGCCTCCCGACGGAGTGCCTATTTCAAGTCCGAAATCTCTGAGCGACAGCAACATCGGCATGTCGCTGTTCCATTTTACCGCTCCACCGAGGTCGATAGTCACCGGACGTGCCACAAGCGCCTGAGGCATATCTATGTCAAGCAGCGACCCTACCGACAGAGTGTATCCCCCTTCGGCATTCTCCACCACAGGCGCCTTAGCAAGCACAAGCCTTACACTCATGCTGTCGGCTACCGAGCGGTAGCTTATCGGCAGCGAATCTACTATCTCAAAGCGGTTGAGCGATATATCAGGCACAAACACAGGGCCTGTCGTGTCATCGGCAGGCTCCGTCGTCGGAAAAATATCATAATTTGCATGAAGAGAGTCAAGCGCCACCACGTTGACCGACGCCCCCTCAAGCTCAATATCATACAGGTTGACTTTCGCAGCCAGCAGAGCAGCCACATTCACAGCGCCATGAAAACGCCCCACTCTCAGCAGGGTGTCGCTCCCGGCAGGCACAATCGCATGCTGCCCGGCAGGCAGTCCGTCAAATGCCTCTGAGACTATCACGAGCGAATCTATATCAACCGTCAGATGCGGGAACGTGTGCCACAGAGTCAGCTCAACGCGCCCGATGCCTACACGTGCATCCAATGCGTCATTGGCCACTCTGCCCACTATCGGCGTAAGGCGCGCCGGGGTCATTATCCACACAAGCAGAGTAAGCACAACCACCGCCAGGAGTATGAATCCGGCCACAGTGCAGGCCACCCATTTTAGTATTTTCTTTACCATAGATATCTGTTACTTATCCCCGGCCTTACATGCGTCGCGTGCGGTAATATGGAAACAACCCTGTTTCCTCTCATACTTCACATAGCACTTGCCCTCGTCGCGTATCGCCTTCAGCACCTCGCCGAGCAGGTTCTTGAGATCCTCCTGCGTGCGGTTCACCGTCACCGAGTCACACAGAAACTTCGCATAGCTGATATCAAACGTCGTGCCATACTGATGGGCCGAGGCCTCAACGGCATTGCCGTTGCTGCGGCGCAGTTTTTTTATGCCATGCCTCGTGCGCAGCACACTCGTCACTTTCAACCGGTAGGAGCCACCGCCGCGGGCCTGGAGCGAATCGTTGAATCTCGACCCTATCTCCTTGAGCAGATCCGCCGCCTCTGGCACCAGATACGGTAGCGAATGAGTCAGCGAGTCCACGCCATACTCACGGCAGCTGCGTATATGGCATACCGGACGCTTCAGCCGCCACACATCGGCAATGCTCTCTATCGGTTTGATTCCGATACGCTCGGCTTCATCAAGATGGATATAATTGCTGTCATTGAACACACGTCCCAGCGTGCCGCCCACAGGATTGATTTTCATTTTCACACAGCCGTCGTCAGGCATAGAGTCCAGATGACGGTCATAGGGATTCATCCCTACAGGCTTCTCCTTGACCATTACATAGACCGTGTCATGTACAGCCGCCTCAGCCTCAGAGCTGCCCGACGAGCATCCGTACACCACCGGAGCAATCACGCCAATAGCTGTAGCCCACACGGCCACAGTGCTGAAAACAAGGGATATATATCTTGTTATCATCAAATTTTCCTTTCTACAACCTTCTAAAAGATTATTTTCCAACCGTAAAGTTACCAAAATCCGGCCACTTCACCAACCGCCGTAGTGATGCCTTGCCACAGTTCGCTTAAGAGCTTAGAGCTTGTTTAATAATAAATGTTGCCGCCAGGGTCGTATAGCTTGAGACGATTTTCGATATGTGACGAAGGAGTGTACTTTATGTACATGACTGAGGAACAGGGCGAAAAGCGGCCAAGATATACGAGACTAAGAGCTTGTTTAATAATAACAAATTTTCACAGGACAACGTACCTTCCCTCAACGCATTTTCAGAAATTCCAGACTGCATTTCACGGCATCGTCAAAAGCCGCTGTCTGTCCGGCGACCGTGATAAACAGATGCACAGACCCCGGGAAAAGCCTGTAATCTACATCAACGCCGACTCGGCTGAGCCTATCGGCAAACTCCCGCCCCTGGTCTCTCAGTATGTCGCGGTCGGCTCCTGCAATCAGCGTGCGCGGCAGTTGCTGCAACTCTCTGTCGGAGGCGTGGGCAGGCGACACGAGCGGAGCGTCGCTCACCCCGCCGTAAGCCCGGTTGAACGCCTCCATTATCCGGCTGTCAAGTCCGTAACCTTCGCCATACGCATTCCAGCTCTCCGAACCGTCGGCATAAGCCTTGGTGACAGGATAAAACGCCACAACCGACTCCAGCATCCCGGCAGGCATACACATTGCCGTGGCTATGGCCAGATTGCCACCGGAGCTGTCGCCACCTACCGCGACACTTCGGCATCCCCATCTCTCCAGACTGTCGGCAGCCATCTCCACTGCTTTTCTGCAATCGTTAAGCCCGTGAGGGTAAGGATATTCCGGAGCAAGACGATAATCTACCGCAAGAACAGCCACACCACCTGCGGCCATCGCGCCGCAATAACGCGAACAGCTGTTTATACTGCCTATTGTCCATCCCCCGCCATGCAGATAGACCAGCAGCGGCACCGTATCGTTTCTGTAAGCCTCGCTCCTGAACAATACAGCCCGCTCCCCTATGCTGTCGCAATATACACCCGCAGGAAGGGTCGCCCTGACATTGCGCGCATTTCTCACAGCCCTCAGGTTGCTGACATCCCCCTCGATGGCCTCCTCTATGGCGCGTGTCTGTAGCGCCTGTAGCCCCGGAGGCATCCCCCGCAGGAAGTTGTCAGCCTCACTACGGTAATCTACGGCCTCCGCATGCAACGCCACACTCAATAACAACAACAGTACCGCCGCAGCCGGAATCCATCGCAAGCACGATTGGCCGGCCATCTTATCATACATCATCATAGGTAAAAGAGTATATTTACCCGCAAATATAGATATTCCCGCCGACAATCTATATACGACGCAGAATATAGTTGACAAACCTCCACCTGCGGCTCACCACCGCAAGCCTCCTCTTGCGCGCTATGGCTCTCACTATCTGTGCCGCCACTTTATCCAAAGGCATCACCCAAAACAGCCCGTCGCCCTTTGCCATACGCGTATCGACAAGCCCCGGACGTATCTCGCTCACAACCACACCCGTGCCCTTCGATTTACGCTGCAACGCTCTGGTATAATTTATCTGATAGGCCTTCGACGCACTGTAAGCCGGAGCGACATCCGTAGGCATAAGGCCACCTACGGATGTGACAGTGACAAGCTGTCCCCACCCCTGCCGCTCAAAAAACTTAGAGCTTGTTTAATAATAAATGTTACCGTCAGGGCGGTCATTCGTCGAGCAGATTTTCGCTTGTGATAAGGGAGTTATGGGGTTCCATAACGACCGAAGAACAGGCGGAAAGATGCCGGCGAATGACCGACTGGAGGTAATTTGTTTCATATCGTTGATATATTTTTGCATTTTTTCAAAAGTAAGCAAGAGATTGAGTGATTATAAAGTTACTTTTAGTCTCGTATATCTTGGCCGCTTTTCGCCCTGTTCCTCAGTCATGTACATAAAGTACACTCCTTCGTCACATATCGAAAATCGTCTCAAGCTATACGACCCTGGCGGCAACATTTATTATTAAACAAGCTCTTATAGTTCCGGCGTCAGGATGTCGGATTCAATATGGTTGAGTATGGCGTCGAGTTCGGGCCATGTGTCGGCTCTCAGCATTGCTATGCGGGTTTCCCTGAAGTTGGGTATCCCTTTGAACAATGGCGATGCTGCCAGGTGGCGGCGTATATGGAGAATGCCCCGGTGCTCGTCGATGTTGGCGATGCTCTCGGTAATCTGACGGCGCAGCAGGCTGAACTTTATGGAGTTGGATAGTGGTTGGGGTGGCAGACCATGGAGTGCGCGGGACACATCGTTGAATATCCATGGCGCTCCGATTGATGCGCGTCCAATCATTACTCCGTCGACTCCGTAGCGGTCGAATGCCTCTACTGCGCGTTGAGGGGTAGTTATGTCGCCGTTACCTATCAGCGGTATGGTGAGGCGCGGATTGTCCTTCACGCGTGCTATCATCTCCCAGTCGGCCTGTCCGGTATACATCTGGGAGCGTGTGCGCCCATGTACAGTGAGGGCCTGTATGCCGCAGTCCTGTAGCTGCTCGGCGAGTTCTACGATTATACGCGAGTCGTGGTCCCATCCAAGTCGGGTCTTTACCGTGACGGGTATTTTTACGGCTTTGACTACGGCCTTGGTAATCTCGAGCATCTTGGGGATATCGCGCAGCATTCCTGCTCCGGCACCTTTACCGGCTACCTTTTTTACCGGGCATCCGAAGTTGATGTCGAGCAGGTCGGGGCCGGCCTCTTCGACTATTCTGGCGGCTTCGACCATTGGGTCAACCTCACGTCCGTAGATTTGTATGGCGGTAGGGCGTTCGCGGGAATCAATGTGCAGTTTTCGGGTCGTGGCGCTTATATTGCGTATGAGCGCGTCGGCGCTGACAAATTCGGTGTACACCATATCGGCGCCCAACTCTTTGCATATAAGCCTGAAAGAGTGGTCGGTGACATCCTCCATTGGAGCAAGCATTACCGGGCGCGGTCCGAGGTCGATGTTTCCTATCTTCATGGATGCGAAGTTACAAATTTTCGGGTGAATACCGTCTCAGGCAGTCACAAAGGAGTGTGGAAAATTGCTAAAAAAGTGTAGATATGCGTGAATTATGCTATAAAATAGTCATAATGGGCAACGGTGTCATCCGAAGGTGAGTATGGAGCATCTGTCGGGTACGATGGCCTCGGCTGCCTGGCGCATATTTTCCGGAGTCAGCGACATGATTCGGTCGATTATTTCCTGGCGCGTGGCCACATGTCCGTTGAATAGTAGAGCGCGCCCGGTCGATAGTGCCATCTGTTCCCGGTTTTCGGCGGCCACGATTGTCTGTCCGATATATTGTTTTTTTGCTGCGGCGAGTGTGCGTTCCTTCATCGGAGAGTCGGCCAGTCGGCTTAATATATCGAATATAATCCGGCGGCATGGTTTCACATGCTCCCGGTCACATCCGAAATATATCGTCATTTCGCTACAGTCGGTAAACAGTGATGTGTAGGCGTCGACTGAATATACGTAGCCACGGCGTTCGCGCAGCGCCACGTTGAGGAGGGAATTCATGCACGGTCCGCCTATGATATTGGTGAGCAGAGCGTATGCTCGGTTTTTGTCGGAAAACATTCCCGGGATGCGTGCTCCGATTACGGTATGGGCCTGATGGGTGTGTAGGTCGCGGTAGATGTCAAATGGCTCTACTTCCGGGGGCTTCACTCTGTTGACGGGAGTGTCGGGATGGCTGAAATGTCCGATATATCGCTCGGCTACCGCCACGACACGCTTAGGAGGGGTCGGCCCCATGTAGAAGAACACCATATTTCCCGGAGTGTAATACTTGTCGAGAAAATCGCGGCATGTGGCCGATGTGAATGTTTTGATTGTCTTTTCGGTGCCGAGTATGTTGTGTCCGAGGCCTGAGCCTGCAAACAGCAGCTCGTTGAAGTCATCGAATATGGCTTCGGCCGGAGAGTCGAGATATGAGGCTACCTCGTCGAGCACCACTTCGCGTTCTCGGTCGATTTCGGCTTCGGGAAATCGGCTACGGCTTACGAGGTCGGCGATAAGTTCGACGGCTCGCGAGAGATTTCCGGCGGGAAAAGATGAATATATGGTTGTGGACTCTTCAGAGGTGAATGCGTTGAGTTCGCCTCCGACAGCTTCCATGCGGTTGATAATATGCCATGAACGGCGGCGGTCGGTGCCTTTGAATATGGTATGTTCCACAAAGTGGGCGAGTCCGAACTGTTCGGGTTGTTCGTTGCGGCTTCCTGCCATCACACACAGTCCGCAACACTCGACTCTGGAATCGCAGTGGCGGTGTACTACTCTCAGGTGGTTGCTGAGAGTATGATAGGTAATCGGATTGGAACAGTTCTGTGCCATATTTAGAATTGAATCTTACGTAGGTTTCTTCCGAATCGGAGACTGTGTCAGAAATCAAAGGTAGTGAGTTTGTGGTAGGTTGCAAAAAAAAATTACTCGTCATCACGACGAATAATCTTCTTACCTTAAATCTAATACCATGAAAAACTGATGCAAAATTAGCCTTAATTTTTTATTTGCCAAAATTATATTTAATAAATGTGTCTATGTTAACTATTTTTAAGTAAAAACAAGGTGTTTACAGGACAAAATGAATAAAAATAGGCCATTATGCCTCGGGGCTTCCTGTAATGCGATTAGGAGCATTACAGGATTGGAATATACACATTGGACAGTCTCTGACTACTGTCTCTCGAGGCGAGTGGTCACTTTGGGCAGATGCTTCTCAAGTATGCTTATCACCTGAGCGGCAAGTGCGGAATATCCGGCTGGCAGAGGGTGCACACCGTCTCCTCCGATATAGTATTCCGGATGTCCGTACATCACAGAGTCGAGATGGTTTATTTCTATGCCAGCTGTCAGGGCATGACGGCGCGCTATTTGGTTGCGGGCGGTTCCGCGCAGTGATTGCTGAGTTACGACTGTCATGTCTTCGCCTTGGAAAAGCGGAGTGCAGTTGGCCCATATCAGCCGTGCGTCGGGGGCATATCTTTTAAACAGGGCAAGGAGCATCGGGAAGTCTCGGTCGTACTCTTGTTCGGTGTAGCCCATACCGTGTAGGCCGTTGTTGAAGTGGATTATGTCGAATGAGGTGTGTTTGAGCACATTTTCCACTTCTTCAAGATATGCCGGGTCGCCAAGACTTTTGGATGTTGAAAGACGTGCTACATAGGCTCGGTCATCAAGGGCTTTTTCGACTTCAGGATGGTAGCCACGTGTGATTGAATTGCCAATCAGGAGCACGTGGGGTTTGTCATTACGGTCAGCTCCGGGTATCCATATGTCGGCCCATTCGATATATTCACGATTGATGTGAGATTCTGACGGCTCGGCGGATGTGGCTGAGTGGGGTGATGCGATTGCGATAGCAAGGGTTGTTGCCAGAGATACGGTAAGTCTTTTCATTGAGATATTGCAGTTTGTCTGCAAATATATGTCAGGACGCTTAACGCTTTGCTTAAAATCGGCTTAAAATCCGGATAAATCAGGCGGTGTCAGTTGACGGTGGAGGCAGATGTTGCTTTGCGGGCAAGCATCCTGTGTCCGATACGGCAGTACAGGCATTTGTGGTTCTCGCAGTATTCGCGGCGCAGCTGTATGACAGCTTGTGATGTGAATGCATCGCTGCATTTTATTCCGGCCGAGCCGAAGAGGGTCACTACCGAATTGTTTTCCGCCGGGAGGTCCTGCAGCAGGGATATGGCTGCATCCTGGTATTGGCTTAGATTGTGTCTGATACCCCAAGCGTAGAGTATGGGTGCCGCGACATTGATGGCAAGTATGCGCTTGGATGAAAGGCTGAGCATTGTAGGCAGGTCGCCCGACTCTTTGCCGAAATGGTAGTGTGTCTCCCAGTATCCTGTAAGCGGGGCGTTGAATATCGACAGAATCTCGTCGGTATTGGTGGCTGCTGTAATGGCACTCATGAATTTGAATCCGCCAAGCAGCATTGCCGAGAGAAACGCGATACGACGGTGGGGGAAGTTGGCCGGACGCATTCGTGCCATTTTCCAGCCCGGTGTCCGTATCGGAGTCAGAGAGAATTTGTGGGCGAGGAATTCGTATTCGCGTTTCAGCAGGTCGGCGTATCGGTCGGTGGATGTGTCGTCGGGAATCAGGGAGGCCTGTCCGAACAGTATGGCCTGGATTGACAGCAGTGAATCGCTGTGCTTGCCTATTGCGGTGAGTGGAGTGCCGGCGGCAAGTCGTTCAAACGGGTCGGAGTTGACACCGAATCCGAGTGCCCGCGCGAGTGTTATGAAGCATGCTTCCTCCCAGTCGCCGTTGTTGCGGCTGAGCAGTCGCTCTATGCGGTCGGCCTTGGCATGCAGGCGTTCGAAGGCAAGACGGTCGAGCCATCCGTGGAGGTGGATTTTCTCTATTGAGTGAAGTTCGGCGGCACATGGCAATGACGGAGCAGCCGCTTTATCCACCAGAGCAGCGTAGGTGTTGTGGAATCCGGGGTCGCACTCCATGCGCATCTGCGGTATGAGTCGGCCGTCGGGGCGTCGTACCGCGACATCGTCGTGGCGTACGATATGGAGTATTACAGACCGGTATGCCGGGTCGTCGTCATGACGGTGGCGGTGCCAGTCGGAGGCGCGGACATGGATTTCTATGTCGCCGGCCCACTTCTGTCCGTCGATTATGACTTTGGCGTTGAAGAAATCGGGGCCTGCGTCGGTGTTCAGGCGCCCCGGGTCGAGCACCTGCACGCGGCGCCCGTCGACAGTTTTCATGTCGACGGGCATCCACAGGCGGTGTTGCCATATGTATTGCATCAGTCGCTCCATCTCGATATAAAGAGAGAAAGGTACATTTGGTTATGGCAATATTCCGGGCGGCTCAGGGTGTACATTGTGGGGTGTACCCGTTGTGGCCGGCAGGATGAAGCGATATCAAGCCCGGGGTGATGGGCTGAGAGGTTGAGACTACATGGCGAGTATCTCGTCGCAGAGCTTCGAGGCCTGTACGAGCATGCGCGGTATGTGGAACGGACCCTTGAAGATGTTGCCTTTGGCGGGCTGTGCCACGGAGCCGTCGCGATGGAGATATCCGTACCATTCGGGATACTCGGCGTCGGGCAGATGCTTGTACATCCATTCGTTGGCTTTGCGGTGCATGTCGAGGTATTTCTCGTCGGCTGTGGCTATGTATGCGTAGAGTGTTGCGATTACAGTCTCGCACTGTGGCCACCAGAACTTCATGTCCTGTGAATAGTCCTGAGGCGGGAAGTTGCGGCAGTCGCGGAAGTTGATGATTCCGCCAAACTCGGTGTCCCATCCCCAGTCCCACGACCAGTCGAGAATCTGAGTGGCCATCTCCACGAGCTGCTTGTCCCAGTTGCGATGACGAGCTTCCTCGAGGAGGAACCATGCGGTCTCGATACAGTGGCCCGGGTTGATTGTGCGTCCGGCGCATGTGTCGATGAGGTTGCCTTCGGGAGTCACTGTCTCAAGGAGGGCCTTATACTCGGGATGGATAAAGAGCTTGAGTTTCTCGATTGACTCGTCAATCTGGCTGTCGAGCTCCGGGTCGGAGATGACCTTGCGTATGCATGATGCCGTGTTGATCAGAATCATTGTGACGGAGTGTCCGATAGCCTGCTGAGTGGGGAGATATTTCGGAGGGAGTATTCCCGGGGTAGATATGAATCTGCGTATCTCCTTGAACAGGGCGAGGGCCTTGCGGGCATAGGTCATGTCGCCGGATGCAAGGGCGTATTCGCTCATGGCTATTGCCGCAAAGCATTCTGAGAATACGTAGCGGCGTTTTCTCAGAGGGGTGCCGTCGGCCATTACTTCGAAATACATGCGGCCGTCGTCGGGATCGAAGCAGTGAGCCTCGATAAATTCGATACAGCTGCGTGAGGCGTCGAGCCACTGCTGATTTTTCTCGATGTTGTTGAAAGCAAAAGAGCCTATGAATCCGAACCGTCCCTGAAACCATACGGATTTTGTGGTATCCATTATGTTGCCCTGGCGGTCGAGGCAGGTATATACTCCGCCGTATACCGGGTCGAGGCCTTTTTCAATCCAGAAGGGCATTATGTTGCCTGTCAGGTCGGCCTTGTATCTCTCGGAGCATTGACGGAGGTATTCTTTGTCAATCATATTTTGTGGTTGATAGATTAGAGTTTATTGCAACGCTGGAAGAATCCGATGGCTTCGAGTTCCTGCTTCATGGCTGCTTCCTCTTCGTCGGTCATGTTGCGGAACGGAGTGCGGTTGGGGCCGAGGTCGAGTCCTATCAGTTTCATGATGCGCTTTCCTCCTACGATATTTCCGCGGTAGTTGCAGATGACGTTGATTACGGCCTGAGAGAAATTCTGCTTCTCGCGGGCTGTTTCGATGTCACCTTTCTCCCAGGCTTCGATGATGCCGGTGAGTTCGCGTCCGTTGTAGTTGGTAGTGCCGCCGATGCCACCCTGTGCGCCACCTTGGGCGAGCGACGGAAGGATTGTTTCATCCTGTCCGTGGAGCATGTCGAACTTGCCGTCCTTGTACAGGCGACACTGGTTGTATTCGTAGAGGCTTTCGAATGTGTATTTGATACCGGCAAAGTTGGGTATGCGTCCGTCGACAGCCTTGAGCAGTTCGATCATGGGGAGGAACGCACCGTTGAATGCGGGTATATGGTAGTAGTAGAAGGGTAGTGAGGGTGCGGCTGCGGCTATCTCCTCGCAATATTTTACAAGCTCCTCGATACGTCCGATTTTCGGGAACGGAGGTGCCATCGAACCGATGCCCCATGCTCCGATTTTCTCGGCGTGGGCGGCAAGGGCGACGCTTTCGCGCAGGCAGCAGCTTCCTACATGTACGATTACCTTGAATCCCTCGGGTACTGAGGCAACCCACTTTTCGGCTACGGCCATGCGCTCTTCGGGAGTGAGCATGTAGCCTTCGCCCGATGAGCCGTTGATAAACACGCCTTTGAGACCGTTCTTTACGAGCATTTCCGCATAAGCGGGTATTATTTCAAGATTGATGTCTCCGTTGGCATGCATCGGGGTGAACGGAGCGTCGATTAATCCTTTGATTTTTTCCATTGTTATGTTTTTAGATGTTAAGCGTTGATAAGGTCGGTGTCCTTTCTCAGGGCTTCGTTTTCTTCTGTCATGTTGAGAGTTGTCGGCTTCAGTACGGTGAGCTGCAGGAGTACGGCGAGCACAAGTGCGGCGGCCATCATTGCGAATCCGAGTCCCATCTTTCCTTCAGCCGCGAGCGAGCCGAGGAAGTCGGTGGCGAAGGCTCCGATAAACAGGCCCGACATGTTCATGAGTCCGTAGGCAGAGCCTCTGTTGCGCGACGATACGAACTGGCACAGGATTGGCATGTTGTTGGCGTCAAAGAGTCCGTATCCGAGTCCGAAGAGTATACCGGCTCCGATTGCGGCGAATAGTGATGAACCGAAGCCCATCATCACCAGGGCGGGAATCATGAGTGAAAGTCCGATGGATGAGGTATATATGCGGCCTTTGACATTTTTGCGGGCCCAGTTGTCGGCAAGCGGTCCGCCGATCATCACACCGATAAACGAGCTTATGGCGATGGTTATTGTGGCAATCGGGCCGGCTATTACCATTGATATGCCGAGCGAGGATGCGAACAGCTCGGGGAGCCAGTTCTTTGTCGACCATCCGGGAATCGAGCATGATGCGAAGAAGAAGAGGATGGTCCAGAATGCTGCGTTTCCGAGGAGTATGCCCAATGAGGATTTTACTCCGGCGAGGCCCTGGCTTATAGCCTGGGATATTGATGACTTTTCTTTCGCTTCCGTTGCGGCGACACGCTTTTCATACAGGAATGCGATAAGGATTACGGCATATACAATTCCGATTATACCGAACCAATGGAATGTGGCCTGCCATGATAGACGCTCGGCCACGAATGCTCCGAATCCGCCGATAGCCTGTCCCATATAGAGGCCTGTCATGTGTATGCCGATGGCGAGACTCAGCTGCTTTCCTGTAAAATAGTCGGCAATCAGGGAGAGCGCGGCAGGGATATAGAGGGCCTCGCTGACACCCATTATCGCGCGGAGCACATACACTTCATGGAAGGTAGTGGCATAGCCGAGCATAAGGGTTACGGTAGACCATACAAAGAGCGAGCCGACGATGAGCCATTTGCGGTTGACACGGTCGGCGATGATTCCGGAGATAGGGCTGCAAAATCCATATATCCACATGAATGCGGCCATTACCTTTCCAAACATGATGGTAGATTCAAGGTCGGCGATGTCGGCGGCCATTGAGGCGCGCATAGTAGAGAGCATCTGGCGGTCCATGTAGTTGAGGAGCGCCACAATCCATAGCAGGCCTACTACCAGCCACGGATACCAGTTTTTTTTAGTCAGGGAACTCATGGTATAGTGTATTGATTAGTTTTTTGATATTATCCGGGGTAATCCGGTCGCTCTTACGGCATACGACGCAATAGACGCAAAGAATGATACGGCCCGGCTACAGACTGTTGCAGGCTAAACTTGTGTCTATGTCGGACAAGTCCGGATGTCAGATGAAAAAGAGTGGGTTATTGTATGGTTTATTTTATGCAAAGTAAATAATAATTTTTCAATGTGTAAAATAATTAAATGAAATATTTGTATGGTTTCTGGCGATGTGGTTGCGATGTGGCCGCTTATGTGGGGCAATGCTTATGTGTCGAATCCACTGCTCTGAAAATTGTGTGGAAAAACTTTGCCAGTCAGCGGATTATTGCTACCTTTGCAGCGTTTTAGCGCAATCTCTGGCGGTACACGCAGCCCGTTATATTGCGTAATATCTACATTATTAATTCATTACGAACTAAAAATGGACTTAATCAAAGTAGCCGAAGAGGCATTTGCCACCGGCAAGCAGCATCCCGAGTTCGGTCCCGGCGACACCATCACCGTGGCTTACCGTATCAAAGAGGGTAACAAAGAGCGTATCCAGCAGTATCGCGGCGTAGTTATCCGCATCTCGGGCGAAGGCAACAAGAAGCGCTTCACCGTGCGCAAGATGAGCGACAACATCGGTGTAGAGCGTATCTTCCCCATCGAGTCGCCTTTCATCGACTCAATCACAGTCAACAAGTATGGTAAGGTACGTCGTGCCAAACTTTACTACCTCCGCGGTCTTACAGGCAAGAAAGCCCGTATCAAGGAGCGTCGCGTAGTGAAGTAATCACCGTTGACTCTAAAACGCATCAAAGCCCCGCAGCCATATCTCTGATATGGAAAGCGGGGCTTCGTTGTATTCTCTCATATAGTGGCCGGTGGGGTCACTCATCGGGGCTTTCATCGTCATTGCGTCGGGGCGAGGCGATAGTGAGCGCCCACAGGAACAATGCACATACAACGGCCGACGATACCAGCGACAATACTTCGGTGTTGGTACTGCCGTTGCCAAGAAATACAAGAAACAGATATCCTCCGAGCATAGCTCCACATATGCTTACGCATAGCGCGAGCGTCAGATTTCTGATTCTCGGTATCAGTTTGCCTACCATGAAGCCGCCGATTATGCCAATCAGGGCCCATGCAATCCACAGACTTGCTCCCATATTTAAATTGATACGCAAATATGCAGACTATGCCTGCCAGAACTCAAATATGGTGAGCCACAGCAACAGTAAAATCACAAGTACGCTCACTCCGATCCACATCCATAATAGGGAGGAGCTGTATCTGCGGTGGAGCAGATGTCGGTCGTACTCTTCCTGTCGGTCGAGTCTTCTTTGTTGACGATTTTCCATAATTTCCTTTTTTGCAAATAAGAGCTTGTTTAATAATAAATGTTACCGTCAGGGCGGTCAATCGTCGAGCAGATTTTCGCTTGTGATGAGGGAGTTA
>NZ_JAIDKI010000031.1 GCF_029051885.1 Muribaculum sp. | reverse complement strand
ATGTCGAAAATCGTCTCAAGCTATACGACCCTGGCGGCAACATTTATTATTAAACAAGCTCTTAATATATTGCGGAAAAGGAGGAGGAGAGAGCTAATGGATTCTTTGGCAAGAGCAGCATGCCCTCCTCCTCCTATCGGCTATCGTAAACTCGACCGCCGTTATTCCATAGAAACGGGCCATATGGCAACGATTCATCTATTTTGACGCAAAATTAGCATAAATTCCGTATTTACCAAACTAAATACGAGATATTCGAAATCTTCCTGCAGAAAAAAACGACAGTCTTCAATATAACCTGTGTCTTTTGCCACACCTATACAGCAACAGGCTGCATTGAGGGAATCAAGACCCTAATGCAGCCTGCTATAAGATGGTGATATATGACCGGCGTCAGGAAGCAAGTGCAAGCACAAGCACCTGGGCCGCCACTATACGAAGGAACATCGTAAGAGGATACACGGTTGAATATGCCACAGCGGGAGCATCGTTGCCGGTAGAGTTGTTTGCAAATGCAAGGGCTGGGGGATCAGTCATACTGCCACCGAACAGACCCATCACGGTAAGCATATTAATCTTGTATATTCCGCGAGCTATAGAGCCTACGATTACAAGAGGCACAAACGTAATGATAAAGCCCCAGATTACCCACCACATACCGGTGTAATTGAACACTGTGGATGCGAAATTAGCACCTGCTGCGATACCTACCGATGCAAGGAACAGGCATATACCGATTTCACGCATAAGAAGAGATGCAGCCGAAGATGTGTAAGTGACAAGTTTGAGCTTGTAACCGAAGCGGCTGAGCAGGATAGCCACGACAAGCGGACCTCCGGCCATACCGAGTTTCATTGGCACGCTTATACCGGGGAATGCGATAGGTATCGAACCAACTATTATACCCAGGAATATACCGGCAAAGAGTGTAAACATGTTAGGCTCGTTGAGACGCTTAACCGAGTTACCGAGCTTTTCGGCCAGACGACGTATATCCTCGAGCTGTCCTACTACAGTAATACGGTCGCCCATCTGCAGACGGAGGTCAGGAGATGCAAGCAGGTCGATACCGGCACGGTTTACACGAGTGGCGTTGAGGCTGTAGCCATGACGCAGTTTGAGAGAGCCGAGTGTAACACCGTTGTACTCTGTCTTGGTAATAAGAATTCGGCGCGATACCACAGGGCCGGGATTGCTCTCCCAGTCGATGTCAAGTTCGGGGCCGATAACTGATTTGAAGCGTTCCTCATCGTTGGCTGAGAGCACAGTATACAGTTTGTCGCCTTTGTGCACTACAGTCTGCGAATTGGGGATGAATATATTGCCATCCTTGTCCTGCAGACGAGATACCACGAAATCGCAGTTGACAATATCATGAAGCTGCATCATATTCTTGCCATCGATAAGAGGATTTGTCACCTCATAGGTAAGAATCAACGGCTTCTGCTGTGCAGCCTCTTTTTCGGCCTCTATAGCCTCGACCTCCTTGTCAATTTTCACACGGAATAATGCACGTACAAGGAACATCGCTGTGATGATACCGACCACACCAAGAGGATAGGCCGCAGCATATCCCATGGCCATCTCTTCTGTGGCATTGTAATTCTGCGGCATTACCTGCAGTATAGCCTGCTGGGCCGCACCCAGACCGGGAGTATTGGTCACAGCACCCGACATAACTCCGACAAGGGCTGTAATGGAAGTATTGCCGTCGATATAGAAAATTGCCAGTACGATTATAACATTGAGCGCAATTGTAAGCGCTGCCAGACCGTTAAGTACCACGCCGCCTCTTTTAAACGAGGAAAAGAACGATGGACCAACCTGCAGACCGATTGAGAATATAAACAGGATAAGTCCGAACTCGCGCACAAAGTGTAGCACATCGGGATTTACAATGTAACCGAAATGGCCCATCAACAGGCCGACAAAAAGCACGAACGTAACTCCGAGGGAGATACCGCCCACTTTTAGTTTACCCAGCCATACGCCGGCAGCGATGACAAAGGCATAAAGAATAATGGTGCTTGGCAATGAGCTCGCGCCCGGAGCCAACAGATTTTGCAACCAATCCATACGAATTAATATAACTTTGGAATTTACTAATTATCAGTCGCTTATACTCAGATTGAGTTTGATGGTGCAAAGTTACGCTTTTTATTCCAATTATTGCTATCAAAACACACTGGATATTTCAACAAAATCACATTTATACATAAAATATTCTTTCATGCACATCTGATTTATATTCTAAGAGAGTGTTTGGATTTGACTTATGTTAAGATTCAGAGAGGATTCTCGAGAATGTTTTGAGATTGAATGAAGGAATTATGGGGTTCCATAATGACTGAATGAAAGCTCGAAACAATCCGGAAAGACCTCTAAAGATTTCATAAGGTTAAATTCAAACGCTCTCTAAGAGAGTTTAACTTGACTTCACTCTCTCAGCCAAGCGTACATCGCCACAAAATGATTTCAGATATTGATATCCTTCTCGGTAAGCGCAAGGATAGCTTCCGGCGACGACACGATATGGTCGGCATAGAAAGCCTTTAATTCAGAGATAGGGCGGAAGCCCCAGGAGACTCCTACCGACTCGACACAAGCACGCCTGGCTGTCTCCATATCCACCCCCGAATCACCAACATAAAGCACTTGAAGTTTAGGCGTAGGAACAACCGTGAGAATCTCAAATACCACAGAAGGATCAGGCTTGACAGGGACTCCCTCTTTATGACCTGAAACCACAGCCCAGTCAATATCGGGAAAGAAATGGCCTATCAGTTTTATCACTGCCTCATGATATTTGTTGGATGCGACAGCAAGTTTTATACCACGCGACTGAAGTTCATGAAGAAGTTCAGGTATACCGGGATACGCTACAGTAGTATCAGTACAATGCTCGTCGTAATATTCTCTAAACGCAATCCTCATTTTCTCGACATTTTCATCGGTATCAAGTCCGGAGGGCAAAGCTCGCTGCAAAAGACGCCTCACTCCGTTGCCTACCATAGCCGGATATGAAGATATCGGATGCTTTGGAAAACCGAGAGTGGCCAGAGCATGGTTGGTAGCAGTACCAAGATCATCGATAGTATTCAGCAAAGTGCCGTCGAGATCAAATATTACGAGTTGTTTCATATCTGGAAAAAATATTTTTATCGTACCATAGAAATTCTTAGAAGGGATAACCGACTGAGAAGTGAAAAGTTGCATCACGGCCCCAGCGAGGGCGTATAATCGGCCAACGATATTCGTCAAGAGCAGGATTTACAGCCTTCATGCCAAGGTCAAGTCGCAAAAGGAAATATGTGAAATCGAGTCGCAATCCTATGCCATACGATGCGGCGATTTCCTTATAGAAGGAATCGAAACGGAAAAATCCTCCAGGCTGGTTATCGTAATTATGGATGGTCCATATATTGCCTCCATCGATAAAAAATGCGCCCTCAAGTATCCAGAACAGTTTGGTACGATACTCGATACTCAAATCAAGACGTATATCGCCACACTGGTTGATGAAGTCGGTCACTGAATTGCGCGAGGCATAGCGGCCCGGACCAAGAGTGCGCACACCCCACCCTCTTACACTGTTGGCACCTCCGGCATAAAAACGCTTCTCAAATGGAAGCATGCGTGAGTTGCCGTACGGCACCCCGATACCCAGCCCCGCATGAAACGATACCGACGAGCGCGGGCCCAAGGCTTTGGTAAATGTATAGTCGGCATCGGCCTTGACATACTGTGCGTACTGTATTCCGAAAATACGGTATGCATCGTCGTGACGCTTCTGCCCGGTAAGACAGGAGATAGCATACAGAAGATTTCCGGCAGGCTCAAAATTGGCCCTGATGGTAAATACACTCGGCTGAAACACGACATGTCCAAGTGTATTGCCCGACGGCTGACGCTTATTGGTTCGATAATAGCTGTAGCCGGCACGCAATATGAAATGGTCCTCATAGCTGTAGCGCAACAAGGGGTTGGAGGGAGCTATCTGGTTGAGGAAATCGATTGTCGACTTCGGAAGATACACATAGTTTACATCAACCAGGTCAAAACGGTGGCGCAATGTATTCTGACGGTTGGCCCATCGGTATTTCCACCCCGCGCCGGCAATTATACGAGTATACTCAGGCCGCTCCTGATAGTTGAACGACACGGAAAATTCCGTGGTGGCCTTGATACGGCGTTTGAAATCGTAAGACAGAAATGGAGCCTCAAACTGAGGGAATGTTATGCCGATTTCCCCGGCATACTCCATATATCTATTGTTTATCAATCCGTTGAAGTCGCCGGAAAGACTCTCGTAGCTTGTACGGAATTTGGCCGACAGCAGTTCGGCCCCATGAGCGAGATTTCGGTGTTGGTATGTCAGCCCGATACCGAATCCCAAATCACCCTCTGAATTGGTCCCCTCCAGCTCAAGAGAGACACCTTGCTTCTTGCCTCTTGTAAGCAGCACATATGCATCAAGCAGAGGTTGACCGTCGGGAGAGGTGCCGGCACGCCGCATATCGATATTTACATAGCGCAGTATGCCCAGACGACCAAGCGCCTCATATGTAAGATCTACATCATGCTGACTGAACTTACGTCCGGGCATGATATGAGATGCCTCATACAGAACCTGCGGCCGCAGATAATGATCTGAACCGTAAAGCACTGTGATATCGCGGTAACGCACCGTATCCTGCCCATTGAAATTATATTTGCCATAATCGGTACCCGGATTATAGTCTGTCACAAACACCACCTTGTCGACAAGATATGTAAGATGGCGTCTGTCGGCACTCTGGGCCGATGGCTGACGAAGATTAAGCGTGAGATTTACGTCGCGGGCATTTTCAGCAGTATCAGCTACAAATGTTATATAATCTTTTGAAAAAGCATAATAACCATTGTCGCGCAACATGTCGGACATGCCTGAGCGTATCTCCTCAAGCCGGTTTCTGTCGAGCAAATCTCCCGGGTTGAGCCGGTTGCGCCGAGGCATACGGGCCACAAGAGCCGCAATGGCCGAATCGGGGATATTGTATTCTATTGTGGATATATAGTGAGGCAATCCGGCTTTTATTGTGTACTCCACCTCTACCTTACGGTTTTTACCGGTGTGCACTGTATCTACCGTGACCTCCGAATCAAGATATCCCTTGTTGATAAGGGCATGATGCAGCTGATATACAGAGGCATCGGTGAGTTCCTGGTCGTAGATTACAGGCGGACGTCCCAACTTGCGCACCCAACGGTTATACCATTTGGTGGTATCGCGTCCCGAAAGATTGTATGTGGCAAGCTGAAGTTTAAGAAATCCGAGTACCTTATGGTTGGGCGTCTGGCGAAGATAGTTTACCAGCTGCTCCTCGCTTATATCCGCATTATCCGTAACGGTAATATCCACCTTATCCACAAGGTACTGCCCCTGCGGTACATGGCGTGTCGAACTACAGGCTGTAAACACCACAGCCAGAGCCACGACAGCCAGCAGACTTATTACGGATATGCGATGGCCTGATATGCTCACGCATGCAAAGTTAGCCTATTTGCCGAATTTATGCAAGTTACATCTCGCTTGTAAAACCATTGTCGTGCCATCGGCGTTATCTAACCATAGCCGGAGCTGCACGAAATGTTGTCCCGGCATACATAATATATTTAATATATATTTAATGTTAGGAAATGACACCAATTGAAACAACTCCGACCACTAAGGCGACAACCGTACCCGACACATCCAAGGCGTCGGTCTCTGACGGAAAAGACCGTAAAGATTACCTGCCGCCATATAAGGCAAAGATTGTGAAGATATTGCACACTCTCGTGCTAATAGCTTCAATCGGACTTATTGTGCTTATTTCCTGGGATTCTTTCCACAACATATCTTTCCTCGCGAGCCAGCAGTATATGAATATACAGTTCTGGATATGTATGTTCTTCATATTTGATATTGTGGTGGAATTCTTTATCTATCCACGCAAATGGCATTATGTGCTCACCCATATATTTTTCCTGCTGGTAAGCATTCCATATATAAATATAATAGCCTATTATGGCATCGAACTCAGTCCGGAGATGCAGTATCTCATACGCTTTGTGCCGATGATACGCGCCGGATATGTACTTGCTCTCGTACTTGGAGTATTGTTTTCCAATAAAATCTCAGGTCTGTTCGCCACATATCTCGGACTCCTGATAGCCACTGTATATTTCGCCAGTCTGATGTTCTTTATCGAGGAGCACTATATCAATCCCGGCGTCAGCACATATTGGTCGGCCCTGTGGTGGGCGTTTATGGATGTGACCACTGTAGGCTGCAATATCAACTGCATAACCCCTACCGGAAAAGTACTCGGCGTAATTCTTGCCGCCGAAGGCCTTATTCTGTTCCCCGTATTCACTGTATACATCACTAACTCGCTGTCGCAACGCTCCGTACGCGATGCCGCCGAAGACCGCCGAAACGCAGCCATAAAAGCTAAGAAAGAAGCGGCACGACAGGACTCGAAGGTATAACATACATCTGACGATGAATATCAAGAGCCGGATATCAGCCATAACAGAGCACACTCTGTCACGCCGCTGGCAGCAAGCCCTGAGGCGCAACCGGCCGGCGGTCGAAATCTCCGGTAGTATACTGGGAGTAACTACCGCATTGGCCTCTATGGCATGTGTGGCGCTTTTCATTGCATACCTTGGCTACGACCGCTCTCCCGCAGAAGTGGATTCAATGATGGTATGGTTCAGGGCCATACAGTGGATATACGTGACCAGAATACTGTTCAGCCTGATATTTGACTACCGCCGCACCATCACCTACACCAGAATAATAAAATGGATAGTCGACATCGCGGTACTCGTAACCCTGCTTCCGACCCTATATCCGCGCCCCGAGGCTCCATGGCTTCCCTGGCTGTCAACAATACTCTACAGCCGTAAATTTCTTGTAGGCATACTTCTGGCCTACGCGCTCACGGATATATGTTATACCACAGTACAGGCGATGGGCAAACGCACCAATCCGTCGCTCATACTCTCGGTAAGTTTCCTCGTGTTTATATTCCTCGGCTCATTCCTGCTGATGATGCCCAAGTGCACGTTGCACCCTATAAGTTACACCGACTCACTGTTCGTGGCCACCAGCGCAGTCTGTATAACCGGACTGACAACAATCGATGTGGCTACTACCTTCACCCCGCTCGGGCTGCTCGTCCTCGGACTGCTGATACAGATAGGCGGACTTGGAGTAATGACATTCACCAGCTTTTTCGCTCTCTTCTTCAGTGGCAACACGTCGATTTACAATCAGATGATGATTAAGGATATGATATCATCGCAAAACATCAATTCTCTGTTGCCCACACTTCTCTACATACTGGGATTCACTATTACCATCGAAGTCATAGGAACTGCCGGAATATGGCTGTCGGTGCATGGGATACTTGGACTGAGCACGGAAGAAGAGATTGTGTTCTCGCTATTTCATTCGTTGTCGGCATTCTGCAACGCAGGATTCTCAAATCTACCCGGAGGACTGAGCAATCCCCGACTCTTGAATTCCGACCAATCGGTATATATAATCATAAGCCTCATCGTAATTGCCGGAGCCATAGGATTTCCTATTCTTGTGAATTTCCGCGACATAGCTACAGACACCTTGCGCCGTATATGGGACCGCATAAGAGGCAAGAACTACTGTCAGCGCAATGTGCACATATGCAATCTCAACACCAAAATCGCACTGTATACCACTACGGTAATATTTGTGGCAAGCATACTGCTGTTCTGGTTCTTTGAGCGACATAACACACTCGAGGGGATGAGCCCTTGGACACAATGGGTACAGGCGGTATTCAACTCAACTACCCCGCGAAGTTCGGGATTTTCATCAGTCAACCCGGCTATGTTTCTTGATGTCACTCTCGTGATTGTGATATTCCAGATGTGGATAGGAGGAGCCGCACAGTCCACAGCCGGAGGTGTAAAAGTAAATACCTTGGCCGCCATATTGCTCAATCTGCGGGCAATAGTGACAGGGCGTACGCGAGTAACGGCATTCAACCGAAAAATATCCATCGGGTCGATACGCCGTGCCAATGCCGTAGTCACACTCTCAATCGTGAGCCTGTTGTTTTACGTAGTCGCCATGCTTGTACTTGAGCCCGGACTGCCACCGAAAGCTGTAATATTCGAGAGTATCTCAGGACTTTTTACCGTAGGCTCATCGCTTGGCATCACCGGCAGTCTTCACACATCGTCCAAAATATTGCTTTGCACGGCCATGTTTCTCGGACGTGTAGGCATCATCTCGCTGCTCGTGGGCGTCGCGGGCGACCGACGCGACCCTCCGGTAGAATATCCAGAGGAGAATCTTATAATAAACTGACCCGACACCTACTGCTATACAGGCATTCCTGCTTTCATCCATTCCGGCAAGTGAAATATCCTGTCGATGTGGCCTTCGGAAATCATATCCCTGACCGGAAGATTGAAAAGCGCAGGAGAGTCGACAAGCATTATTGAGTCAGACATATGAAGCGCAATATCAAGTTCATGGGTGGAAAAGAGCACACACTTGCCTCTTTCATGGGCCAGGGAAGCGAGAAGCGAGCACAATTCAAATCTGTTCGGCAGGTCGAGAAATGAGGTCGGCTCATCAAGAAGTATGACCGGAGTGTCCTGAGCCAGGGCTCTTGCTATCATCACGCGCTGACACTCACCGTCGCTCATGCGGTCCATCGTGCGAAGCGCATAGCTCTCCATCCCTACAGCGGATAGGGAATCGGCCACAACCACACTATCTGCCTCCGACAGACGCCCCGACCAGCCGGTATAAGGAGCGCGACCGAATGCCACTACATCGGCACATGTAAGCCCTGGCACCCTTACACGCTCCGTGGTCACAAATGCAATCATGCGGGCCATGTCGCGCGGCTGAAGGGTATGCAGGTCACGTCCGTCAATCTCAATCCGTCCCTGATAACGCGGATTCAGACCACCTATAGCACGCAAAAGAGTAGACTTTCCGGCACCGTTGCGCCCGATAAGAGCCGTAAGGCATGATGCAGGGATGCTCGTCGAAACACCTTGTATGAGCATTCTGTCGCCATATCCTATGGAGAAATCTGATAGCTGTATCATAATGTCAGGCTGTCACAGGTTTATTTTTCACCACTACCCACACTACAATCGGAATACCGACGAGCGCCGTAATGGCATTGACCGGCACGGTAAAAAACTTGGATATAATATCACAGGCCAGCATTACATCGGCTCCGACAAGCATACAGGCCGGAATCAGTATCCTGTGGTCGGCATCGGAGAAGAGCATGCGCGCAACATGCGGAAGTGCCATGCCGATAAATCCGATAGGCCCGCAGAATGCAGTAACGGTGCCAGCAAGAAGTATTGTCGACATAAACAGCAGAGCCCGGCTACGCAACGGATTAAGCCCCATGGAGCGCGCATAATCCTCACCAAGAAGAAGCAGATTGAGCGGTTTTACAGCAGCCACAGCAAGCAAAAGCCCCACAATGACAGCCGGAACAGCAATAACAAGCTGCGATGTAGTTACTTCCCCGAGCGAACCCATAGTCCAGATTACAAATGTCTTAAGTGCATCCTCATGGCTCAGATACTGCAATACCTGAACTATGGCGCTGACTCCCGACGAAAACATAATGCCAAGAATCAGTATCACCATTATATCAGTAATGCGCCTGCCTACAAAAGCTATTACCGCAAGCACCACCGACGCTCCTATCCATGCGGCTCCGGCAACCCCTATCGAATCAACATATCCTGACAAGCCGGCAAGCGGAGCACCAAGAATAAACAGAGCTACACCGAGAGATGCACCGGAACTTATGCCAAGCACATAAGGACCGGCAAGCGGATTGCGGAAAAGAGTCTGCATCTCCAGGCCGCTCACACTGAGAGCGGCGCCGGCAAGAAGCGCCACAACAGCCTTTACAAGTCGGATATTTATTACAATCCGGGCGGTCATCTCCGGACAGTCGCCTCCGGTAATGGCAGCGACAACCTGGCCGATTGGTATAGACACCGCACCGGTAGCCATATCAACAACAAAAAGAATGATAGCGGCAATACCGAGAGATATGAATATTATTGTCTTGCGTGCACGCATAGGTTATTCATTTATCTTATGCCCGTAATAATAGGTATTCCAGCGGTCTTTGGCATAACCTGACCCCAGCACCTCAAAATCCATCGGAGAAGCGCCTTCAATCTTACGGCCATCGAAATATACGTTCCACCTGTCCCTGGCATACCAGTCAGGAAGCACCTCAAACGATGTTGCAGCGGCATCATCAACCACCGCTCCGAAATAATATACCTTCCATGAATCGGCGCCATAGCCATATCCAAGCACCTTGAACGACTGCGACGCAGCACCATCAATCCGATTACCGTAATAATATACATTCCATGAGTCAAGAGCATAACCGTCAGACAAAGTCTTGAATCCGGAAGCTGACGCACCTTTCACCTCACGGCCATCAAAGTACACCCGTCCGTTACTTATAATATATTGCGGACAGCAGTCATGCAGACCCGCAGATTCATGCCCGTGCTGACGCGACGGCATACGACACTCCCGCCTACAACCTGCATGGATGCCATTATCATCAGAAGGCTGCGCGTATATCGCAAAACTACCGCATGTGGCCAGCATCACAGCAAATATAATATGATTGACAATCTTCATATTTCAAAGATATGACCATTTATTGTGTTAAAAAGTTTATTTAACAGAGTTTAACCAATCCGAATTATGATATCCACAATAAAATTACTAATTTCGCATCGAAAAGGAGGTATAAATATCTCTCATTTCATAAGATTATCAAAACAGATTGCCGAATGAAAAAAACATTGATGATATTGATGCTCGTCACAGGGCTGGCTTTCGGGCCGGTCGTGGCCGATGCGCAATCCAATATCGACGAGCGCATCTCGGCAATAGACAGTACTCCGTCGGTAAAGCCGTCAAGCGGCGGCATTGAGCTCACTGTACAGGGAGAATCAACACATACATTCTACATCTATTCAATAACAGGACAGATGGTGAAGTCAGTCGACATATCCGGCAGTACATTCATCGACCTCCCGCGCGGATGTTATATCATCAAATGCGCAAGTTGGTCAAAAAAAGTCGTTGTAAGATAATCAGTGATTCGACACAGCCGCCAACCACAATATGTCGGCTGTCTGTTTAGATTCTCAAAGCCGGCCCGTATATTATTCATGAATAGACGGGCTAAATTATAAAATACCGTTCTCCTCTCTCGCATGATGACGGTTGTAGTCATCATCCCCCTCCAAGCAATATATTTAGATTTTATAAGATAGTTTTTTCCACACAAGTAAGTAGAGTGATTCCCCTGGGGCCACGCCATCTAATCAAGGCAGTCACCAAGGATAAGAAACTTTACCACGACAAATCTCAAAGGAGATTTGTAAAGCCAACTTACCAACTGAATTTAATAGTCTTATAGCTCAACATGAAAATCCATTTCATTCCTGTCTGCATGAGCACACTCATTGCATCCCTACCCATGGTTTCGGCCACAGATGCGTTTGCGCACAATCCCGACGCCATCTATTCAACCTACGAGACGTACAACGGCTCAGACCTTGAAATGACACTGAATGCCTCAGGAACACACTTCAGGCTATGGTCGCCATCGGCACAGGCAGTACGGCTAAGAATATATCCTACCGGACGCAATTCCGTAGCCGAACAGACCATCAACATGAACCGTGACAAGAATGGCACATGGACTGCCGACGTTCCACAGAAACTGTATGGAAAATTCTATACATTCCAGATACTCCACAACGACAAATGGCTTGACGAAACCCCGGGGGTATGGGCAAAGGCTGTAGGCATAAACGGCAACCGCGGAGCAATCATTGACTTCGCCGCCACCAATCCCGAGGGTTGGGACATAGATAAAGGTCCGGCTATAAGAAACATAAACGATGCAGTGATATATGAGATGCACCACCGCGATTTCTCCGTACATCCATCATCGGGCATAGCATCGAAAGGCAAATTCCTCGCACTTACCGAACACGGCACTACAAATCCCGAGGGCGACAAGACCGGCATAGACCACTTGAAAGAACTTGGAGTCACCCACGTACACATACTGCCATCATACGACTACAACAGTGTCGACGAGGCCAATCTGCCCGCCAACACCTACAATTGGGGATACGACCCTCAGAACTACAACGCCCCCGAAGGCTCATATTCCACTAATCCCGCAAATCCCGCCACCAGAGTGTCGGAGATGAAAGAGATGGTCAAAGCTCTTCATGATGCCGGCATCGGCGTAATTATGGATGTGGTATACAACCATACCGCAGAAAACGACGGCTCTAACTTCTCACTCACAGCACCGGGCTACTACTACCGCCACCGCCCCGACGGAAGCTACAGCGATGCCTCGGGATGTGGCAACGAAACAGCATCCGAACGCCAGCAGATGCGCGACTTTATTATCAACTCGGTGAAATACTGGGCTACGGAATACCATATCGACGGATTCCGGTTCGACCTCATGGCGATACACGACACTACTACGATGAACCAGGTGGCCCGCGAGCTCAAGAAAATAAACCCCTACATATTTGTATATGGTGAAGGCTGGACTGCCGGCGACTCACCTCTGCCCGTAGCTCAACGTGCGCTTAAAGACAATGTAAGCGCAATGCCACAGATAGCCGTATTCTCCGACGATATACGCGACGCTATCAAAGGACACTATACCGACGAGACCGACCGAGGATTCGCAACCGGAAAACCCGGACTTGAAGAGACCATAAAAATAGGTATCGTAGGAGCGACTGCCCACCCCCAGGTCGATTACTCTGAAGGCAACAATTCAAAGGCACCATATGCTCTGTCGCCGACACAGGTAATCAACTATGTATCCTGCCATGATGACCTTACTCTTACCGACAAACTTTCAAAGTCTTTGCCCGGAGAGTCGGTATCCGACCGACAGCGTGCGGCAAAACTCGCCCAGACAATAGTCTTTACCTCCCAGGGCACTCCATTCATATTTGCCGGCGAAGAGATATTCCGCGACAAGAAAGGCGTGCACAACTCATATAAGTCGCCCGACTCAATCAATGCGATAGACTGGAATCTCAAACACGAAAACGCCGACTTGTTCAATTACTACGTCGAGCTTATAAAACTGCGCAAGACACACCCTGCCTTCCGTATGACTGAAGCCGAGGATGTCGCCCGCAACATTGTGTTTGACGACACAAAAGGTCAGAGCAATCTCATATCATATTCGATAAAGAACAACGCCAACGGCGACCATTGGAAAGAAATAAAGGTAATATTCAACGGCTCCGACCAGACCCGCGCCATAAAGATACCGAAAGCCCAATGGATTGTAATAGCTGAAGATGGCTCAATCAATGCCGAAGGCTTAGGCAATAGCAAAGGTGGACGCCTTACAGTGGCACCACGCTCGGCCATGATTCTTGCCCGCGAGAAATAAATTATGTATTTTTGCGACGAGTCGGCCTTCGGTATAGAAGATTGACTCGCCACAATACAAGTGCTTCTAAAGATATAGTTAATTTAAAACCATCGAAATGAAAACTATAGCCAAGCCCGACCTGGGATTTTGGAAACTATGGAATCTGAGTTTCGGATTTTTCGGAGTCCAGATAGCCTACGCCTTACAGAGTGCCAACATCTCACGCATCTTCCAGACTTTGGGAGCCGACCCCCATAATCTGAGTTACTTCTGGATTCTCCCTCCGCTTGCAGGTCTGATTATACAACCGATTATCGGAACTATGAGCGACCGCACATGGAACCGTTTCGGACGCCGCCTACCCTACCTGCTCTTCGGCTCCATACTGGCCGTAATCGTAATGTGCCTCCTGCCCAATGCCGGAAGTTTCCACTTTGCGGTAGCCGGAGCGCTCATATTCGGAGCGTTCTCCCTGATGATGCTCGACGTATCGATCAACATATCCATGCAACCCTTCAAGATGCTTGTCGGTGACATGGTCAATGAAAAGCAGAAAGGTCTTGCATACTCTATCCAGAGTTTCCTGTGCAATGCAGGGTCGGTAGTCGGATTCATATTTCCGTTCATGCTCGCATGGATCGGTATCAGCAATGACGCGCCTGGCAACCAGGTGCCCGACTCAGTTACCTTCTCGTTCTACGGAGGCGCTGCCATACTTATAGCTTGTGTGGCCTACACATTCTTTAAGGTAAAAGAAATGCCACCGGCCGAATATGCAGCCTATCACGGAATAACCGATGAGCAGAAAGAGGAGAAAGCCAACTTCATACAGCTCCTCGTCAAAGCACCCAAAGTATTCTGGACCGTCGGGCTTGTACAGTTCTTCTGCTGGTGTGCGTTCATGTACATGTGGACCTACAATTCCGGTGGCATAGCCGAACAGGCTTTCGGATGGAATCCCGACCCGCAACTCGCCAACGACCCAATCAACAAAGCTCTCTACCAGGAGGCCGGCAACTGGAACGGCATACTTTTCGCAGTACAGGCTATCGGGTCGGTAATATGGGCGGCCGTGCTTCCCCGCTTCAGCAACCGCCGCATGGCCTACTTCGCGTCACTCATAATCGGAGGAATCGGATTCATATCCACTCTGGCCTTTACCGACAAATGGATGTTATTTATCAGCTACTTCCTTGTAGGCACAGCATGGGCTGCAATGCTCGCCATGCCATTTACCATACTCACCAACTCAATCAGCGGCAAGCACATGGGCGCGTACCTCGGATTGTTCAACGGTACGATAACCATCCCCCAGATTGTTGCAGCCGTATTGGGTGGAGTTATTTTCAAGCTGTTCGGAGGTCTCCACCAGCTTAACATGATAGTATTTGCAGGCGCACTCCTCATCATAGGCGCATTCTGTGTATTCACTATCAAAGAAACATATGCAGAGAAACACAATATAGCAGCTGACAACGCTGCCGAATAAACCGACACCTCTGTCGCCGGATAAAGCCACAGATGTGTCATGAACACTCAAGAGGCGCTTATGCGCCTCTTGAGTGTTTCATATAAGAGCCGTTATAAAATTTTCGCCATATCTCCAGACGCCAGGTATCTTCCTTGACAGGAATAGCATTGCGCTCGTCGATTTCCTTCACATATTTATTAGGCTTAAGCCCGAATCTCGACATATCATACCCGGAAACAAATCGATTGAGCTCCGATGCATCCACAAGAAACACTCTCTTCGTACGATAATTAGTGCCTTTATGATTAGATGGAGGCATCAACGGAGGAATAAGCCGCATAGAGTAAGCCACATTACCTTTCATCTTATCAACCGACCATGGCATTACAGTATCGGTAATCGAATATGCATTATAAAAATGCTCACCCGGAATTGCATATGACACCACCACCCTGTAAATGGTATCGGAAGTCTCATTTTCGACATAACTGCCATTGACCTGCAACCCCTTCCCGACCCGGTAATCATGTAGGACTATGAAATCAGATTTCCCCGACTCGTCAACCCTAACTACCGTGACATCCGGAACAATCCATTTCAACAATGATTCAACGCCCATATAAAGCAACGGTGAAATATAAACCATCATCATTACTATCTGCACTATATACTTCCTCCTATCTGCCAATACCGGGCTCAGACTGTCAACTTGACCATCACACTTCGTCATGCACGACAATCTATCCATGCGTCTATCTCCGCATATCCACAATGCCACCGCTGCTATAATAGTCAGAGCCACATTAATCCACCAGCATAATGACCAGTCATAAAGATACATTCCAAACACAAAATATATTATGACACCAAACAACACCGACATTATTATAGCCACGCTTACATTACGAGGCGGCTTGGGGGTCCAATATACAGCCGTCTGACTTATCATCCATCCGGAAAATCCGACCTTATACATCAACATGCTATTCAATACTACAGCTACTGCCGATGCAATAATTCCAAGTGCCGATTCGGTAAATAACATAACTTATAAGAGTTTGTGTTGCAGGGAGTGACAATTATCTCCACAATGGCATAAACATCGCAAATATACATATTTTTTCACAATAGAATCAAGAATGCCACGTTTCAATAAGAAAATACAGACAGACAGTTTGACACATCCTGCATACACATAACAAAAGAAAAAACAATCATCAGAATATGGAAAAAGAATGCATAATAGTATTGTCGGGGGGCATGGACAGCACTACCCTTCTCTACGACTACAAGGATGAAATAGCCATTGCCATCACATTTGACTACGGTAGCAACCACAACGCACGCGAAATAGAATGCGCACGCATCCACTGCTCGCGTCTTGGCATCGAGCATATAGTAATACCTCTTGACTTCATGCACCAGTATTTCCACTCCTCACTGCTTGACGGTGCCGATGCAATCCCCGACGGACATTATGCCGACGACAACATGCGCTCTACGGTAGTACCGTTCCGCAACGGCATAATGCTTGCCGTCGCTTGTGGTATGGCCGAGAGCCGCGGACTCAAGAAGGTGCTTATAGCCAATCATTCGGGCGACCATGCAATATATCCCGACTGCCGCGCCGCATTCATAAACGCAATGTCGGAAGCCATGCAGGCAGGCACCTACGACGGTATTTCCATCCTCGCCCCATACACAGGCAAGGACAAAACATTCATAGCCGCACGCGGAGCAGAACTCGGGGTGGATTTCTCGCTGACATACTCCTGCTACAAGGGACGCGAGCGCCATTGCGGACGATGCGGCACATGTGTGGAGCGGCGTGAGGCATTCCGCATTGCCGGCATTCCCGACCACACTCTCTACGAAGAAGAACCCGAATACTGATTTATATCAATATTTTCGCATCATCTTATATGACAAGACCCCGTCGGTATCCGACGGGGTCTGTCATTGATTATAAGAAGCGGTCAGGAATTCTATATCATTTTACCAATATTGCTTACCTAAATTCTTAACAGTCCTTATTTTACCTTTTCGTAGATATAGAGTTCGTGAATTTCGCCTGTATAACCTTCGTTTTCGTACGGACCCTGGCTCATGCCAAGCACAATCTGAGTGCCACGGTTGTTGAGCACTACCAGGTCGTCGTTTACAGGATCAATGGAAAGTCCTTCAATCTCACCGGCACGCTTGAAGTCGCTCATTTCGCGGAAAAGTTCCACGCGGCCTTTCTTTGCACCGCCGGCAATCTTGCCTTTACGCATTACAGGTTTGCCTTTCTTGTCGAGCTGTACACTGAAAGGAGTATCTTTCACAACCTCCTCGCCATCAACGAGACCGGTAAAGGGCACCTCGGTAATGTCGGCGATATAGATATTGTCGGGAATCTGATACAGCGACTCACCGTCGTCCGAAGTGAAAAGCATCTTTCCGTCGGCGATGAAAATACCCTGACACCAGTAAGGAGTCGGCATACACTGCATCTTGGTGTAATACTTGCCGGTAGCAAGATCGTAGCAGTATACATAACGGCTGTCGACCCAGTCAGACATCCACACCATGTTTTTATCACGGTCCACTGCAAGACCGGATACCTCTACCTGGCCTGACTCAGGTGTCCAAGGCAGGTCGCGCTTCCACTTAAGAGTTTCTGCGTCATAGATAGAAACAGCGATATTATAGCCGCGGCCATACTCGAATTTCTCGATACCGCAATAGATTTCTCCATTGTGGATATCAATGTCACCGAAGTGGTTGGCGATTTCAGGATGCTGGAAGGGCTGGTCGTTCTTTGCTACAAGATTACCATCCTTATCGTACTTGTAGAGAACCTTTGTGTCAGATACATAGTAATAAGTACTGTCGATAGCGATACCTTGACGTCCGGCTACAGGGATTACTTTTTTCAGACGGTATTCGCTGCCTACATGCTGTGCGCTTACGGAGATGCCTGCGATGAGCATTGACATCATCAATAAAATCTTTTTCATAAAATTTTAGTTTTCGTAGATTATTTAGATTTACAGTCAGAGTTAATTAGATAGGAAATCATATCAGAACTTGAACAGACCCATCAGCTGAAGCTGGCTTGATGTGCTCTTTCCATTGTTTGAAGCCTCGCGAACATCCTTGCCATACATAGAGAGCATATAGTTGAGCTGAACCTTCAGATTTCCAAACGGTTCCCATGTGCAACCCAAAAGCACTCGGTCATAATTATTGAGAGAGAGCTTGTTAAGGCTGTCATGATACATATCATAGCGCACTACGGGAAGGAACTTACCGAAATGATAGCCGGCAAGAGCGTAGAAACCAGTCTCGTGAGCAAGAGAAATGCCTTCTTTCTTGCCTCTGAGATAGCCATATTCGGCGCGAACGTCAAGACCGGTCGGATTGTTATACCAGAAGCCGCCTACAAAACGGTGCATCGGGCAATACTTGCCATTTTCAAGATCCTTATTAGTCTGGTACTCACCATAATTATATGCAGCCTTTACATTGAAATATTTGAGCGGGCGCACTGTGAGAGCTGCGATAATGTCTTTAGACTTGTTGTTGTCATCCTTACAAGGCAGCTGGCCGTTTGTTACAGCGAAATTATATGACAGGTAATTGAATCCCTCGGCGCTGGGCAGAAGGTCACCCATCAACATGATGCCTAAATCTCGTCCGTAATCAACGAAATCATAACCGATTGCATTGCGGCATGCCATACGATAACAGATATTGGAGAAGTCGACAGTCTCGAGAGTTGCAGGAGAAATATCGTAGTTCTCATAGCCTACCGGAGTATAGAACTGACCTACACGTACCTGAAATGCCGGATTAAACTTATATGTGAAGAACGCATCCATTACCTGGATATTCTTCTGGCCGTTGCCGTTGGTCGAACCGGCAATACCATTGAATGCCTCGATCTGCACACGTACCGAACCGTTTTTGCACACTTGTCCGTCAAGGATAAGACGCAGGCGCTTGGCCTGGAATGACGAAGTGCCAGAGCCAAGGCTATTGTAGTTGTAACCAGCTTGTAGATAGCCAGATACTTTTACCATTTTTGCAAGCTGAGATTTCCAGTCCTCAGTGGCGCCTGCGGCAGAAGATGCCGGCACTGATGCCGAAGAGGGAGTCTCCATGGGTGCATTGAGTACATCATAAGACGATTCTGTTACATCTGAGGCATACATGGTAGTCGCAGCGGCGCAACATGCCATAATCGCAAAGATTTTTTTCATAACTCAAATTGGTTTTAAGGTGTAACGTTATTGGATTAATATAGAATAAATGATTTATTATCAGAAAATTACAGTAAAGTAATAACAAATACCATCCTTGCAACAGAACAAGGATATGGCACAACTGAATCAAATAAGAATAAGAATGTACTTGAACTTATGTCAGGGAGTCATGGAGTGAGGAAACAGCAGCAACTATATGGCAATCAAGTTCTGGCATCTACGAGAATGCGCCCGAACTCCATCACATTAAGTGCTGTAATAGGAGGTTGAGGATTGGAATTGATAGCAGTGTCAAGTGTGGTTTCTCCGGAAAGGACAAGCACACCTAACGCACCGGCATTTCTGGCCATGGCCACATCGGTATAGATACGATCGCCACACATGGCAATCTCGTCGGCCTGCAATCCATACCGGTGGCGTATACCGGCAAGCATATCCGGATTGGGCTTACCGATTACTATATCCGGTTCGCGACCTGTAGCATGCTCTATGCAGCGACATATCGATCCACAGTCGACAAGTATAGTCGGCAAATCGGTAGGACAAACACGATCAGGATTAGTGGCTATATAAGGTATGCCTTCCGAAGCAAGCCATGCGGCATGACAGAGACGGTCATATTGGAGTGTAGTGTCAAACGCCACAACGAGAGCATCCGGACGGTCAGCAGAGTCAGCATCCGTCAACACAAATCCGGCAGCTTCAAACTCAGCAAGCATGCTGGGTGTGCCAAGCGCAAAAACGCGCTTTACATCAGGCATATTTGCCTTGAGATACTCAATAGTGGCCACCGCTGTAGTATACATATTCTCCTCTGAAGCCTCAATACCAAGTTTTTCCAGCTTCTTAAGATAATCCTTGATACTACGGGTGGGATTGTTGGTAAGAAATGAATATCCTATCCCATTCTCGTCAAGCATCTGCAAAAAATCTTTTGTAAACGGAAACAGTTTTGAGCCGAGATATATCGTGCCGTCCATGTCAAGAGCGACATGCTTTATGCGACGGCAGGCTTGCATGAGCTCGTCATGCGACATCGGAGTAATGTATTTCTCAAAATTTTTCATAACAATCAGATTTTATTATTCAGCACATCGTCTACTTACGGTATGAAACAAAAAACTTATCGAAGAGATATACTGAATTGCTTGGTTATCGTGGGTCAATAGGGTTGTATACTTAGTTTTCTTCAGAAGAATACCCTTTTGGTATCATCTGTGAGGTCAAAAAGAGAAATTATATGCTGAAAACCTTACTAATAAATGTCATTAATGTTTTTATGACATAATCACCAATGGCTTTCGTTGCGAAAGTAATACAATTTTTAAACAATAACAAATAAATTTAGTAATTTTTTTTGAAAAATATTTTAATACAAACTTTATCACCCTCTAAACCAGAGGATTATATCCAACCAAGCTGATGCCCGAAATAAAATATCCAATAACATGAGTGGACAGATATCGCATCGACAGCACATCATCTCTCCGCATTACCACGATGTAGTGGCATCCGGATTAACGGTGAGGAAACATCTTGTTGAGATAAGAGGAAATCGCACTTCTTACCTTTGCAGAGGTACAGGTAAAGTTATTCACCATTACTACAACCGTGTGAGTAGGCGTCCCGTCTACATCAAGCATATATCCGGCATAACACATCACACCGGTCATACTTCCCGACTTCAAGGCCATGCGTCCTTCCAATGGTGTACGTCTTAAGAAATTTCTTACAGTACCATCTCGCCCTGCAATAGGGAAAAGTCTTGAATAACTACGTTTGCGGGCCATCGACTGAAGCACATCGGAAAGCATGCGGGCCGACATGCGATTGACCGGAGCGAGTCCGGAACCATCTACAATACGCCCGCGGGAAAGATCAATACCACGGTCCTTCCAAACATCGCGCTGAACTACAACCGCGGAATCGGTGCCCACAATCGCTACTTCCATATCATGGCCGTCACATGCAGGCAACAGCAGGGCGCGAAGCATCGCCTCGGCATAGAGATTGTCGCTGCGATGCATCATCACCTTTAATATATCATCCCTGTCAGGCGAAAAATAGCTCCACACTTTTCCCGGTGACAGCTCACCCGCCGACAAAGTCTCGCTGTAATCCATATCGGTATCCATCTCCATAGCAATCCCATCCTTTGCCAGACGCTCCACCACTACATCACACAACACTGCCGCCGGATCAGAATCAGCCATACGCCCCTCCTTGCTGTCAAACGAATTGTCGCGATAATTTATAGGATAGCATCCGGCCCCATACTCCCATTCAAGGTCTTCAAGAAGCCAATAAGGGGAAAGAGCGTCGGAAGGAATGTCGGAAGGCATGGCAAACACATCTCCTTTCACACATTTCACACCATATTTTCCCAGCTGCCTTGATGCCCATATATCAAACGCCTCATGCTTGTCGAAGAATCGCGAACCAAGCGTAGGATCATACCCTCCGACAACAGCAAGCGAACCGTTGAGTACACCATCCGGCGACAATGCGCCATATGCAGCAAGCCTCGTTACAAAACGAAAATCCGAAGGGAGCGACAGCTGGGCCGTAGCTGCTGTAAGACACTTCTGTACCGACGCAGGCACGAGGAGCCGCTCGCTGTCATAGTCAGCAATCGCTTTTCCGTCAGAGATACGAACAATGCGTATCCCGACAGATGCTCCACCGGCAGAGGGAAAATCCAAAGGCAACGCACCGTAAGCCTGCAACACGGCACACACATATATTATAAATAGTAGAACTATATTCCTCATAATTGTAAAAGCATGTTTAGAGTTTCAAAATTAGTTCAAATTACTCGGAATATACCTCAAAAACTCCTTTACTTTTGCTCTTATTCCGAAGAAAATGATTAATTTCGCACATTAAAAGCAAATTTATGCAATATAAATGGCCAGCAAGACCCGCGAAAAATTAATTGAAGTAGCCCGCCAGCTCTTTGCCCACAAAGGAATAGAGAATACGACAATGAGCGACATTGCCACCGCCTCTGAAAAAGGACGGCGCACAATCTATACCTACTTCAAAAACAAACGCGAGATCTACAATGCCGTAATCGAAAAAGAGAGCGAACAGGTGGTAGGACGGTTGCGTGAAATCTTCGCAATCAATATGAACCCTCTTGAAAAGCTGATACGATTCATTGACGTACGTATCGACATAGTCGAAGAGACTATACGACACGAACGCGAAAGCCCTGTATTGCGCACGCTGATGGTACGTGATGTGCGACGTATGGAGCGCATACGCAATCTCGCTGTAGAAAAAGAGATTGAAATGCTCAGGCAGATTATGGACGACGGTGTAAACATGGGACTCTTTTCAAGAGAACGAATCAACGATGCTTTCATGGCAATGATAATGATGTTTCAGGGGATAGAGTTGTCTATAATGCGCAATAATTTTGCATTTTACGGGATTGAACGCGATGAAGTACGTGTAAGAGCCAAGAATTTCATTCTTGCAGCCCTGACACGCGACGACATACAGGCGGCCGACGATAATCCGCCACAGCAACCAACCGATAACAAACATTAAGAAACAAAGATAAAAATTTCAGTATGTATATCAACGCTACAGGATATTACGTGCCGGAAGCACGTGTCGACAATGAATATTTCCTCAATGTCAACGGTCTCACAAGCGAATGGATTGAAAAACGTACAGGCATCCTCACCCGCTCCAAAGCCGGAGAAGACGAAGGACACAACTCAATGGGTCTTAATGCGATAGAGGATGCTCTTAAATCGCTTCCCTATCCTATAAAAGATGTGGACCTTATCGTAAGCGCCTCATATTCGCCCTACGATACTGTAGCCACTCTCGCTCATATCGCACAACAGAAATACGACATCGACGGAGCCAAGGCTGTATATTGCAGCGCCGCTTGCTCGTCGTTTGTCAACGGCCTTGAAATCGTCGATGCCTACTTCAAGTCAGGCAAAGCCCGCAAAGCCCTGCTCATATGTTCAGAGCACAATACATATTACTCCAATGAATCCGACCCCAAGGCCGGACACCTGTGGGGCGACGCGGCGGTAGCCTATTTCCTCTCAGCCGATAAAGTGGCCGAAACCGACCTTAAGATTTCCGACATATTTACATGCGGTCTCGGAAATATAGGCAAAGGTCCCGACGGTGTGATTCTGCGCCCCAAAGAAGGCGGCATAGCAATGCCCGATGGCCGCGACGTATTTGTGAACGCTTGTCAGCAGATGATACGTGCGCTTGATGAAGTGACCAAACCGATAGGCATCACCCCCGGACAGCTCGATTATATAATAACACACCAGGCCAACAAAAGAATCGTGGCACAGGTGGCACATCAGCTCGAGCTTACCGACGACCACTTCCTCAACAATATCGAGGAACTCGGCAATACAGGGTCGGCATCGTGTGCTCTCGTCTTTGCCCAGAACCGCGATACATTCCGTAAAGGACAGCGCATAGGCCTTACTGTGTTTGGCGGAGGCTATTCATGCGGAGCTTTCTTGGTCGAGATATAATTAATTACTAATTTTGCATGCCTCTCCTCCGAAAGACCCATACCAAGGGGCCTGATGACCATATCATAATAATTGCAACAACCACAAAACTAATTATATATTCCTAATAAACATGAAACAGTTAGAAGGTAAGACCGCACTTATAACCGGTGCCGCCCGCGGTATCGGCAAAGCTCTCGCACTGCGTTTCGCCGCTGAAGGCGCAAACATCGCATTTACCGACCTCGTAATCGACGAAAACGGCAAAGCCACAGAAAAGGAAATTGAAGCTCTCGGAGTAAAGGTAAAGGGATATGCTTCCAATGCCGCCGACTTCAACCAGACTAAAGAAGTAGTAGCCGAAGTGCACAAGGATTTCGGATCAATTGATATTCTCGTAAACAACGCAGGCATCACAAAAGATGGCCTGATGATGCGAATGACCGAGGCTCAGTGGGACGCCGTTATCGCCGTCAACCTCAAGAGCGCGTTCAACTTCATCAACGCAGCACTCCCCATCATGCTCCGCCAGCGTAGCGGCTCCATCATCAACATGGCATCGGTAGTAGGTGTACACGGCAACGCCGGACAGTCCAACTACGCAGCATCAAAGGCCGGCCTTATCGCCCTCGCCAAGTCTATCGCCCAGGAGGTAGGCTCACGCGGCATCCGTGCCAACGCCATCGCTCCCGGATTTATCGAGACTGCCATGACTGCCGCTCTTCCCGACGACGTACGTGCCGAATGGGTTAAGAAAATCCCTCTGCGCCGCGGCGGCCAGGTAGAGGATATCGCCAATGTTGCCGTATTCCTCGCATCAGACATGTCATCATACGTTACCGGCCAGGTAATTCAGGTAGATGGCGGCATGAATATGTAATCCACCTCACATACTGCAAACTAACAGACAGCGGGCGACACAATTGTGTCGCCCGCTGTCGTGTCTACTAACAGTACCACATATTGGTTTGATTCTCCTTCTATTCCCTTATCCATGCAACGACTTTGGGAGCCATGATGGCCACAACCGGCAGCAGTGTGAATGCGAGGAGCACAGCCATGTCGCCGATATCTCCCACTGTCACAGTCCCCTTGTTCATTATGCGTGAAATCCAGCTTATCCAATATACGGCAAGCACCAGTATGGCTACACCATAGGCGCTCCACTCCATGCCATTGAGCAGCCGGCGCCGGCGCGGTGGAAGCCGGTTCATCACCTTACGTGTAAACCAGGCTGTCACCGGAGCATCAGGCAAGCCCTTGTGAAATGCGCTACGCAGAGCATCATCATTGCTGAAAATATCGTTCTGTTGTTTCATAACATCCTTACTTTAAATTTATCTTACCTGAGCCATCTTTACCTTGGCGCGCGACAGATGGCTCTTCACAGTGCCCTCAGGCATTTCCAATATACGGCTAATATCCTTCAGCGGCTTATCCTCAAGATAAAACAAGAGCACTGCTGCACGTTCATTGGCAGAAAGCACACTCAGACAACGCTCGACATCCAGGCGCGCTTCGGTAGCTCCGGCAGTGTCAACACGCTCGTCGGCAGGATTTATATCGGGAGGATCGTCGGGGAGTATCTCGCGGTTGCGCCTGAGATAACCGTAGTATTCATTCATGGCTATACGGAACAGCCATGTCTTGAAGCGCGCTATCCCCTGCCATGACCTGAGGCCAAGATACGCTTTCAGAAACGTATCCTGTGCCAGATCATCGGTAAGCGAAGCATTGCCCATCGTAAGATTGAGCAAAAAGCGCCGCAACGGTTGTTGATATTCCTCGACAAGCCGCTCAAATGCGCGCCGGTCATCGCCGGCTACGCATCTGGCCACAAGCCGCAGTTCTTCCCACTTGGTAAGCATTAGCGTCGTGGCGGTATCGGAGGGAAGTTAGTAGTGTTGTTGTCATCCTTGTCTCGCGCAACAGTGCTACAGTTGCCGTCATCAATGGATGAGGATTTCTCTTTCTTCTCGTTATGATAGGCAATAAGTTTGCCGGCACCTATGGCAATCGGCACAAGCATCAGCACCGCCCATTCTATCTGAGATCTCACCAGAAAGAAAAGCATCAGAGCCGTGCCCCACGCCACATATTTGATACCGCTGTTCCATTTGGCCCGCGAGTCTGACTGAGGAAACATACCTTCAGGTATATCCCTTCCCGACACTAAAATCTGAGATAACGACTGATAGCGCGCACGCTTGGTGCGATATATGAAGTAACATATAAGAAAGACAGCGAGCACCGGCATGCCAAACACCAGGACAGTCCCTAAAATGACTAAAGGTGGAACGAAGGAAGGTATAGTATTGTCTATATCCGAGCCATAACCGGAATCAGGCAATATGATATTTATTGTGGTGACACCTCCGCCTCTGTTGTGGCCGGAGTCGGCAGTGGTCATCGAGATGGTGCTTGCCACCATCTCGGCGTCGGCAGCCGACGCCAGGGTATCGTTGATTGTAACCACAACTGTACTGTCGTAGAAACCGTCGCGCAATCCGCTCATTACATCTGTGATACTCTCTCTGATTTCATCCGCGCGATTACAGTTGTAACCGGTATTGCATGATGTTGACAGCAGCGACATGAGAAGTATCGCTATAACGGCTATCCTATTGTATACTATCATATTTATATATCGGTTTTGTTATTTTATCTTTTGATGCACTGCGCCTGGAAAAAGTTGCACACACCTCCGCAAAAATACAAAAAAAATGCCGTATCGCCTTTCTTACAGGGCAATACGGCATTGCTTTATCGTAATTACGTTATCTTATAGCATGTTCAGTCTTGGTTTCTACACATGCGCTTAAGAAGTTAAACTCACTGTGACAGAATCAATCGACCTGGATTACGAGATAGTTGCTTCGGCTCCAGAACTCGCGCGCATTCGTAACACGTATAATCTTTATGCCGTCGACATCCTCGATGACATAGCTGTCCTGAGGCATGTTGGTAAGCACCTTAGCCTTTTTGGCATGAGTGTTGATTGTAGTGAGAGTGCGCTTGTCGGCTGTAGTGAAATAGCTCTGCTGGAAATCGGCTTGCATGAGCTTGGTCTTGCGGAGGAAACCAGTCTCGATAATCTTGGCTTCCTTAAGTTCCTTTTTAGTGCCAATGGCATAGAAACATGTGTTGAGCTCGTTTTCAGCGGCAATAGCCTGCTCCTGGGCGAGAGTGCGCTCTTCAGTCACTGCGGCTACCGTGGTATTAAGTGAGTCGACACGTGTGGTAAGATCCGCAACCTGAATCTTAGCAGCGGCAAGGTCATTGCGCAGAGTCGATATGGTTGCCTCCTGATTGGCAATCTCGGCTTTCAGATTTTCGACGGTACGCTGGAGTGTGCCACTGTAGCTCTGACTTTTCTTGAGTTTCTCCTCAAGCTGAGCCAGGCGCTCGCGACGCTCCTTAAGGGCCTGCTGTATGGCCGACATATCATTGCGCAACTGAGCCTTGCGCGATGCCGATTCAGCATTGAGATCAGAGGTGTTGGAGAGTATTTTCTCCATATCCTTAATCTGATTCATGCCGTCGGTGATATCATTGAGAAGGACAAGCAGGCTGTCCTGGTTGGCCAAAGCAACGTGCAGCGAATCATTGAGTTCACCATTGAGCGATTCAGCCTGTTTCAGCTTATCGCCGTTGCAGCCCGACAATACCATAAGGGCAGCGGCTGCGATGGATAGAATCTTTTTCATAATCAGATGTTGAGTGATTTGTTAAACGTCAGAGAATGTGTGAGGTAGAGAAGTTGTGTAATTAGGTTGATTGAATAATGGAGATTTAGAGCTTGTTTAATAATAAATGTTACCGTCAGGGCGGTCAGTCGTCGAGCAGATTTTCGCTTGTGATGAGGGAGT
>NZ_JAIDKI010000030.1 GCF_029051885.1 Muribaculum sp. | reverse complement strand
CTTCGTCACATATCGAAAATCGTCTCAAGCTATACGACCCTGGCGGCAACATTTATTATTAAACAAGCTCTAAATTCCATAGGGTTAAGAAAAACGAGATGTTTTTCAATCACTAAGTGCATGTCCGTCTTTACCTGTACCGATATTCCGAAATTATATGACATATTTCGGCAGGTAAAATCCAAACATACTCTCAGTGCAAATTTAATCATTTCTTTCGTAAATCCCCCATTAATCAACCTTAATTTACGCAACAATCAGGCCGCTTATTAAGAGAGTATCAAAAAAGAACGTTATAGCTTGTTTAGAGCTTGTTTAATAATACAATAGAGGCTATAGCTTGAGGTGATTTTCGAAATGCTCTGAAGATATCATCACTAATAGCTGTACATATTCTAAAAATCTCGATGTATAACACATTATTTTCAGTCTTTCTCTATATATGAAATAAATACGCCGTAATATCCAATATATTAGGCAATTTCTTAACTTTGCACTTGTAAGACGCAATAATGAAGATTATTATGAACATGACGATTGATGACATATTGACCCATAAGGAAGGACAGACTTTTGATTGCAAGAGTTTTGCTATTGATCCCAAAGGCCTTGCCGTCATTTTCGTGGCTATGGCTAATGCTGACGGAGGAGAAGTCGCAGTTGGCATTTCAGACCGAAAACGAGAAATTGAAGGAGTTTTATCAAACGAGCAACACCTTAATAATCTTCTGCGTGTACCGTATGATTTCTGTAATCCAACAGTAAAGGCTACATTTGATTTAATTGACTGCACCAATCGTTTCGGTAAACCAGATAAAATACTGCTGTTTCATATTCAGCCAAGCGTCGACCTTCATGCAACTCAGAATGATGAATGTTACCTGAGGATAGGAGACAAATCACGTAAACTATCTTTCATGGAGCGAATGCAGCTTATGTATGACAAAGGTGTACAATCCTTTGAAGATACTCCTGTAACTGGTGCAACTATTGATGATCTTGATTTGTCGGCAGTAAAAGCATATATGAATATTCTCGGATATGGAAAATCCATTATGGAATTTCTGACCGAGAACCACGACTATGTAAAAAATACCGACCGTGGACAACAAATCAGTGCAGCAGCAATACTACTTTTTGGAAAAAATCCACAACGCTTCTTTCCACGTGCAAGAATACGATTCATCAAATACAAGGGCACTGAAGAGAAAGTCGGTGCTGAAATGAATGTTGTCAAAGATATTACTTTCGAGGGTACTATCCTCAACCAGATAACAAAGATGGTGGAATTACTCGAATTGCAGATTGACGAACCTACGTATCTTGGCCATAACGGACGGTTCATAACAAAACGAGAGTATCCACATTTCGTTCTGCAAGAACTCACGGTCAACTCTGAATGCCATAGAGATTATGCAATTCGTGGCACTGAAATACAAGTTAAGATGTTTGATGACCGACTTGTTTTTGAAAGTCCAGGAACCTTGCCCGGAAATGTCAAACCCGATAATATAAGACATACTCACTTCTCCCGCAATCCCCATATTGCCCAGTTTCTTAAAGCATATGAGTTCGTCAAAGAATTTGGAGAAGGCGTTGACCGTATGAGCCGTGAGATGGAAGCTGTGGATATGTGGCCTCCCACCTATCATCTCGATGCATTCATTCTCAAGGCCACTGCCAGAGCGTATAGCCCTGTAAATAATAGTGAGAAAAAAGATGGAAATGTAGATAATGAAGTACCTGTAAATAACCAGATAATACTGACACCCCCAAGTAACCCCTCAAGCAACCCCTCAAGCAGCCCCTCAAGCAGCCCCCTAAGTGATAAAATTATCAAACTAATCCGACTTATGCCTGAATCCTATATTGACAGAAAGGGAATCATGAGGCTATGTGGATTAAAGGAGATTAAATCTTTTAGAGAATCATATCTTAACCCAGCCCTTGACTTAGGTATTATTGAACGACTTCACCCAGATAGTCCAACTGCTTCTAATCAAAAATATAGATTGACAGCAAAAGGGAAAGCAATTCTTAAAATTCATAATTAATTAGATTCGCAACTGCAATACATTTAGAATCCATAGAGCTGGCACATGCTGCGCCAGCTCTATGGCTTTCTGGTCTAATCAATAATACTTAGTTGGGAGTGATTCCGCTATGAAAGGCCGAAGATACCAGTCACAACTTGACTACCTTGCGGTTGCCTACGATGTAAATGCCTGGAGCCAGATTGTCAAGAGCCGACGATGGTGACACTCCGCTGCGCAGCATACAGCCGTCGACTGAGTATACACTGACCGGAGTATCATCCTCGGCGCTATGAATCCCGTCGATGCCCGAAGAGGAGGCTCCGGCAAAAGTAAAACTTTTGAGATTGACGCCACCTGTGTCAAGGCTCGCGCGCATCACGTGTCGTCCGGCCGATATGGCTACCGGAGTGTCTGTGACCACATCGAAGTGAGCATCCTCAGCCCATCCGCGTCCTTCAAATCCGAAAGTATATACATCGCGCCCGTCGATACTCAGACGCAGCCGACGTGACGGAGTATCCGCGCCGACCCTGGATATGATATTGTAGTCGCCATCCTCCCGACAGGTCAGTGTATACTCAAAGAAATCGCCGTCGCTGGTATGCTCTATTTTACCCTCACTGTTTATACTGGCTGTAACGCCAAGATTAAAAGGATAGGAGCTGTATACGGTGCCCCCGAGAGCCTGCTTGTGAAAATAACTGTCCTCGGCAGAATCGAACAGACCTGCGATTATCGTGCCCGGTACAGTATGGTTGAACGTTACAGCCGGACGCTCGGGATTCTCCTCTTCAGGAGCTGGACAGTATGTGCCCGTAATAGTGACGGGAATGCCGGCCTCCACATCAAGGAGCATCTCATTGTCGCCGATGCGTTGCTTTACAACAGCACCCTCCACTTCAGCCTTGCCGGCTCCGCGGAATTTCACACGGCATTCGCCCGACTCACCCTTGTCCTTCAGTATTACAGCCATAGTGACACACCCGTGCTCCCAACGAGCGTCGACCACATAGCCTCCGCGTGCACGCATGCCGCTGAAGCTGCCGTCGGCCCAGTCGTCGGGCAGAGCAGGCAATATCTCTATGGCATCGCCCTGGCTCTGAATCAACATCTCGGCCATACCGGCGGTGACACCGAAATTGCCGTCGATCTGAAATGGCGGATGGGCGTCAAAAAGGTTCCGGAACACTCCGCCCGGCATGTTTGAGCCGTTATGAGTAAGATTCATACACCCCTTGAGCAACGAATGTGCACGGTTGCCGTCGCGCAGACGTGCCCAGAAATTCAGCTTCCACGCACGGCTCCATCCCGTGCCCTCGTCGCCTCTGGTGTCAAGCGTAATCTTCATGGCGTTGGCATAGGCTGTCTCCTCGTCGGAACGTCCAGGCACTACCTGCGAGCCCGGATGCAGCCAGAAAAGATGATTGGTATGCCGGTGGGTATTGATGTATCTCTGCAGGTCGCGGTCCCATGAGCCATCGCCGGTAAGGTCGCGTCTCACCTCATCCTTCCATTCCATAAACTGGCCTCCAAGACCGATTTTCGGCATCGACAGACGCCGGCGCGCCGAAATAATCTCGCCGACCTCCTTATCATCAGAAATACCGAGCACAACAGCACCGTCGATAGCGGCGGTAAACATCTCGTAGATGATACCCTGTGTGGCTGTACAGCCGAGCGAGAAATCGCCATGCTCGGGCGAGAGCGACGGGTTGGCCACAAGCGTGCCGTCGCGCTCATCCTCCCAAAGATTATCTACCCAGAAGAGGCATGCATCAAGCAGCGTCCGGTAGTTAGAACGCAGAAATTCCTTATCCTGAGTAAACAGGTAATGCTCCCATATGTCCTGACATATCCATAGACCGCCTTCAGGGAAATAAGAGTGGGTGCCGTTGGCAGCAGGAGCCGTATTGCCCCAGGCGTTCACTTCGTGGTATGTGGTCCAGCCGCGCACATCGCCTCCGTCGGGCTTTGTGTGGTAATGCCGTGCCGTGGCTACACCATGAGGGGCCACCTGCCTTACAAAGTCAATCATCGGGATATGACACTCCGAAAGATTGGTCTGCTCTGCCGGCCAGTAGTTCATCTGCACGTTGATATTGGTATGGTAGTCGGAATTCCACGCTCCGGCTGTCTTGTTACACCACACCCCCTGAAGATTCGCCGGCAGAGAGCCGGGACGCGACGAGGCAATCAGCAGGTAGCGTCCGTACTGATAATAAAGAGTCTCGAGATAGCGCTTGTCATTGTCTGAAGGATTTCCGTCGCGCAAAGCCTCGAGCAGCCTGTCGGTCGATACTGTCGGCTCGGAAATGCCGGTGCCAAGCTCTATGCGGTTGGCGCGGTATAGAGCATGATAGTCGTCGAGATGGGTGTCGCGCAAAGCATCGAATCCTTTTGAAAGAGCAGCGTCAACACGCTCCTTGGCTTTGGCCACCGGGTCGACCGTGCGGTCGATATAGTCAAAGGTGGCATCATAGCAGGGACGATAGTTTGTGGCGGCCGACATCGCCAGGACAAGCTCCGTTACATCATCGGCAAGAATCGATTTGCCGTCGGAATCCACGCTCACCTTGCCTCCGGCATATGAATGTACGCCGACCACCTGGGCGAAGCGCAGATAATCACGCCAGTTGTCATTCTCGCGCCTGCGCACATTGCTCACGGGCGTGGGCCATCCGGTAAGCACAATCTGACCGTCGGCGTTGAGCGCTATGCTGTAGTCGCTATGGGGACACGCCACACTGATACGCCGCGAAAATGGCTTGTCGGCAGTAAGGCGTATCACCATCACATTGTCGGGATAGCTCATGAAATATTCGCGCCGGTATCGGGTGTCGCCGCCGGTGTACTCCACATATTGTATGGCGTCGTCAATATCAAGCGTGCGGCTGTAATCACGGTAGTCGGGAATGACAACGTCAGGCTCTATCACACTAAGCTGGGGTTTCTGTCCCGTACCCTGTAGGGCTGTGATTGACAGCCTGAAGCAGCGGTAGCCCGACACTGTATGCGGAAGTCGGAAATATTTCCGGGTATTGCGCTCTTCGTCGGTCCAGAACTTGCCCGACTGACTGTCGATGACATCATAGTCCACGCCATCCCTGGATGCATAGAGAGTCCAGGCTTTAGGGTCGCGCACCGGCATGTCGTTGCCCGACCCGAGTGTGTAGCCGCTGATTTCCGGGGCTTTGGTATACTCCCAGGTGATATCGACAGGAAATGTGCGCCCGTCGTGATTTTCGGCAAACCATTTTGTCGACGTGCTCCCGTCAAACGCGCTTTTGATTACCTGGCTCGACCCCGGATTGTTATCATAGTTGGTCCATATCGACTCGGGTATGATTGCGGGGAAACCCGTATCATCGATATGTATCTCACCGAGAGTCTGAAATGACCCGAAATGGTCTTTCGTGCCGAGCAGTCCGTTCAACACCTTTCCCGAGCCGTCGTAATCATCATGGGCGCCCTTCTCGTCGTAATAGTTGGCATTGCCAGGATAGTCTTTGAGTCCGCCAGGCACCAGTCCTGAGGTGAATTCCGTCATGCTCTTCTGTAGAGTCGTACGGAAATCTCCAAGTGCACGATGCACCGATGCCTTGGCATGCCTGTGACCACCATTATAGGCAGCATCCTCGCCGGGACCTCCCGACCACAGAGTCTTTTCATTGGTCTGTACCACCTCGTTGAATACTCCGCCAAACACCATTGCGCCCATATACCCGTTGCCGAGAGGGAGAGCTTCCTCCTCCCAGTCGGTGGCCGGGCGGTCGTAAGTGGCTTTCAATACAGGCTGCTGTGGATTTACCACGCCGACACCCTGGCCATATACTGCCGGCCCGATGTCGGAAATGGCTGTCAGCACTCCCGCCGCAGCCACAACTCTCAATAATCGTTTCATCGTCAATACAATTAAATTCCATTATAATCGTTTCATGTGCCGGTGTGTCCACAGACTACACCGGCCAATATCGTTTCGTATCCGCAAATATAATCATTCCCTCAAAAAATCTCCGTACCACCCGACATAAAAAAGTCGGCCGGAAAAAGAAGGCTACTTTTTGCGGCGGCGGGAGGCTGTGCGGAGCTTGCGGGCGATGGCGCGGTGGGTAGAGGCTGAGGTGTCGTCGCCAACCGACTCGTAGAGGTCGGCCATGCGGTCGTGGAGCTCGGGATTCTTGCCATTATTACCGGCTTCGGCCCTGAGATAGCGGTCGAGCGCACCGGCGAAATCATCGGTACGGTGGCACGCCTGGCCGGCCATGAACAGAGCGTCGGACAACACATGTGGATAATCCGTACCCCCGCATAAGGCCCTTTCCTGACCATCACCGGAAGCGGAATCCACATCAGCTGCCACATGAGCGGAGGCAACTTCGGCGGCACGGTCGAAACATGTGAGAGCCTCATCGTAGGCTCCGGCGTCGAAGTATGTGCGTCCTTTCCCCATCAGCGCACCGACATGGTCGGGGGCGAGACTGAGCGCCTTGTCGTAGTTGGCGATGACGGGCGTGGGATCCATACCTTCGAGGCGGCACTCGTCGGCCATGGCCACATACTCGCCGGCAAGTTCAGAGAATCGACGCTCATCGTCAGCCACACGTCGGTGCAGAGTGTCGATTTCATCGCTCTGCCGCTCTATGCGCCGCAACTGCATGCGGGCAAACCTCATCATGAGCGCATTGCCAAGCTCGTTGCGACAGCGCAGCGCCTCGGTAAAATGGTCGAAAGCGCCCGACAGATCGCCGCCACGCACTGCCTCGAGGGCGCGTGCATACTCGTCGTCGGCCCGGGCGCGCTCAAGAGCCGAGGCTATGAGGGCCGAATCGTTGAACGTATGGCTGAACCGCACAATGGCCGGATTTACAAATATATCCCTCTCGTTGATAGTGCTTACGAGACTCATCCCCTCCAGCGAACGACAGCGGCTAAGCGCCACATAGGCCTGTCCGCTGCTGAAAGCACCCTCGCCAAGGTCGATGCGCACATTGCTGAAGGTCAGGCCCTGGCTCTTGTGGATGGTGAGGGCCCACGCCAGCTGCACAGGATACTGCGTGAAGGTGCCGCGCACATCCTCCTTTACCTTCTTCTCTTTCTCGTCGTAATAATAGCGCACATTCTCCCACACCGCAGGCTCCACATGATGCTTCTCGCCATCCTCGGTCTCTACGATAAGGGTGTCGTCGTTGGCCATATAGACACGGCCGATTGTGCCGTTGACCCAACGCCGCTCGGCGTCGTTTTTCACAAACACCACCTGTGCGCCGACCTTCAGTGTCAGCTCGCGCGGATTGGGGAGCGAACTCTCGGGAAATTCGCCGGAGACGATGCCGGTATATGTCACCTCGGGCACATCGAGGGCTGCAAGATGGCGGCCGTTGATTGAGTCGACCATGTCGCGGCGGGTGGCCAGAGTCATAAGCATCTTTCCGTCAGCGCCGCCTCCGGCCGGTATCTCCGCCGGAGAGAGACGGCTGTTGAGACACATGATGTCTTCACGCGCCGGACGCCCTACCCTCACCCTGTCGAGCATGGATATAAATCCCTCGTCGTTCTGCCTGTACACCTTGCGCAGCTCTACAGGCACAATCCGGAGCTCGGAGAATGCACGGGCGTTGAAGAAATAATTCTGACTGTAGAATCGACCGAGGATATCGCGCATGTCGGCCGTCACTACCGGTTCGAGCTGAAAGATGTCGCCCACGAGCAACAGCTGTTTGCCGCCAAACGGCTCGCGGGTGTTTCCGGTATACACCCTTAGGATACGGTCGACAAAATCGATTATGTCGGCTCTCACCATCGATATCTCGTCGATGATTATAAGTTCGAGCTCCCGCAGCAGCTTCACCTTGTCGCCATTATACTTCATGCGGCTCTTAAGATTGCGCGGCATGAACTCAGGGTCATCTGGTACGACAGGCTTGAATGGCAGATTGAAAAATGAATGAAGAGTCTGTCCGCCGACATTTACGGCCGCAATACCCGTAGGAGCAAGCACGACAAATTTCTTACGCGTGTTGGCACACACGTATTTAAGAAATGTCGATTTGCCGGTACCCGCCTTTCCGGTCATAAATACCGACTGGCGCGTATAGCTCACGAGCTTCCATACATTCTGAAACTCCGGGTTGTCCAGATCAATCTTCTGCTCCATACCCCAAAGTTAGCAATCATTTCGTGCCTGACCAAAATACTTGAAAAATCTTTTATGCCGCCTGTATTGTTATTAAAATATCAGAGCATGTTAAAAATCTTTCTCTTAAACATGCACCAACATAAACTACTCACGCACTATGTTTCACGACATTCTTTTTCTGATTCTCGGCCTCGTGCTCATAATAGCCGGCGGAAATTATCTTACCGACGGTGCTGTGTCGATAGCACGGCGATTCGGCATATCGAGCCTTGTGATAGGCCTGACGATAGTGGCCTTCGGCTCTTCGACACCGGATTTTGTAGTGTGCTTCATATCTACGCTTTCCGGGAAATCCGAACTGGCGCTCGGCGATGTGCTCGGCGCCAACATCTTCGACATCACCCTCGTAATCGGTATAATAGCCATGATTGCACCGGTGACTATCAGCTCGGAGATGGCTTTCAAGGACCTGCCGATGCTTGCATTGTCGTCAATCGCACTGTTTATATGTGGTGACGACCGTATAGTCGACGGCACAGACATCAACATCGTAAACCGCACCGACGGCCTGATGCTGCTTTCGCTCTTTGTGATATTCATGTGCTACACGATGGAGATGGCCAAGTCGCGCTCTACCAAACCTATAGCCACACGCCCGAAAACGGCGGCCGCAATACGCCACCACAGTGTGGAAAAGGCCGAGGCAACCGAGGCCGACAACACACGCCAGATGAAGCCTTGGCTCGCTGCCGTATGCATAGCGGGCGGCCTGGCGGCACTCGTATTCGGCGGACAATGGCTCGTCGACGGAGCCTCCGGACTTGCCAGGCGTATGGGTATGTCGGAAGCGCTGATCGGTCTGACAATCGTGGGCATAGGCAGCTCGATTCCCGATCTGTCGACCTCGGTAATCGCAGCCGTAAAGAAACAGCCCGAGATAGCTATCGGCAATGTTGTGGGCGCGTGCATATTCAATGTGTTCTTCATAATAGGACTCTGCTCAACTATAAAACCGCTCAACGCAGGGCACCTTACATTTGTCGATTTCGGCACCCTGGTGCTGGGCTCGGTGCTGGTGCTTCTGTTTGGCGACGTTATCGTAAAGCGCAAAATCACCCGCTTGCAGGGAGCGATACTTGCGGCTGTGTATGTCGTATATATGGTATATCTCGTGGTCAACGCCGCAAGCTGACACCATACGCCATAACCATTTGCCATAATCACGTCATGCCATGGCTTCATCACGTCCATACACCCTCGACCGCGTAGTGCGCATACTCGCCTCGGTCCTGCTGCTGGCCGGCGGCATATGGTTTGTCAACTCACTGCGCAATGTATTGCTTCCGTTCTGCGTGGCATGCCTCATAGCCTACCTGCTCGAGCCTGTGGTGGAGTTTCTGCAACGCCTGCTGCATATGAAGGGACGTGTGATACCTACACTGCTCACTCTTGCGGCAGTGAGTGCCATAATCATTCTGGCCGGCCATATATTCGTGCCGTCGATAATAAAAGAGGTACATCAGCTGGAGGATATCCTGCGCACAACCTCGGGGAGCAATGTGCCCGTACCGTTTGTACCCGACAACATAATCGAACCGATAAGAAGATGGGCAGCCTCGCTCGACCTCAGCGACCTGCTCGGAAATGAGCACATACAGGCTCTCCTCAACAAAGGCTCCAGTTTCGTGGCCGCCACAGTCGAGTTTCTGCTCCACACGCTCGAATGGCTGCTGACATTCGTCTACGTGATATTCATCCTGATCGACTACCCGTCACTCATGGCAGGATTCCGCCGCATGGTGCCTATGAAGTATCGCAAGACCGTATATCGCATAGAGGACGACCTGAAAGACAACATGAACCGCTACTTCCGCGGACAGATACTGATAGCCGGATGCGCGGCGGTGTTCTACTGCATAGGATTTTCAATCGTAGGCATACCTCTGGCCATTGTGCTCGGTGTTACCGTTGGCATTCTTTACATCATACCCTATTTCCAGTATGTGACGCTCATCCCCGTCGCTCTTGTGTGTCTCATCGACTCAATGAGCGGCCACGTGCACTTCTGGCCCGAGCTTGGCCAGTGTCTGCTCGTCTACGCTGTAAGCCAGTGCATATGCGACTACATACTCACCCCTAAAATAATGGGCAAGACCCTTGGACTCAATCCGGCCATCATACTGCTGGCCCTTTCGGTATGGGGGTCGGTGCTGGGGCTTATAGGCATGATTATCGCCCTGCCGATGACCACCCTTCTGATTGCATACTATAAGGAATACGTCATCGGCTCAGCGCCATCGCCGCCCGGTCAGCAACATCAGCCGCCGCCGCAACCACGCAGTTCAGCCGCCGTAACGCCACAGCCCGACGACAAGCCCTGACATACCGACAGCAAAAATCGCCGCATCACCACCACCATGCAGGTGTTGGGATGCGGCGACTTGATATTCATGCAGGCCGGAAATGAAGCCTGCTTTTCTCTACGTTGGAATTATTGACGGGCAAGAAGTGTAATGTCAGACCACGAGGGCGATACACCGGAGGCTCCACGGGCATCCTCCTTAAGATACAGCTTCATCACACGGGCATCGACCGGAGTGGAGAATATGACAGTGCGCGGAGTAGGATTGTGCATGATGTTGCCAAACTCGCCGGTCACACCCGCTGGCGCTGTCCATGTGCCCCAGTCGGGACTTGTCTCACACTTGTAGCGGTAAATGGTACCGGGACGTACGTCGGCATGAGGGGTGTATATGAATCCGCTTATCTTTGTCGTCTCGGGCAGAGTGACCTGAATGGCGTCGCCCTGCAGACTCGCAGTCACACCGTCGACCGCACGGTATCCGTCGGGCACGTTGGCTGTATCGGCACGTTCTTCAGCCGGCATCTCTACACGATATGCCTTCAGCGGCTTCAGGTTAGGCTCGCCGCGGCTTGATGTCACGGTAAGTCTTACGGCATCGACGGTCATCGGATTGAACATCACGATGCGATTATGGCCTATTGTGGTACCGTCGGCGACCATACGCCATTTTCCGCTGTTGAGCACCTCAATCATAAAGTTTTCAACACGCTGCCCCTTTGAGATATCCTCGCCTGCGACCACACTGTTGATTTCAGTGGGTTCAGGAAACGCGATTATCGTGCCTGTCTCGCTCGTGCCTGCCGGTTTCGAGAAATTGGTGTCAATCCACTCGCCAAGCTCCATCAGACGCAAAGAGTCGGCCGTGGCGATAAGTCCGCGACGGTCGGGAGGAATGTTAAGCAGCAGGGTGGAGTTGCGTCCTACCGACTGAATATATATATCGGCAAGCTCACGCAGGCTCTTGGGCTTCTCGTCGGGGTGGTAGAACCAACCCGGACGTATCGATACGTCGACCTCCGACGGCCACCAGTGTAGACTTTCTGCCTTCGCCAGCAGCTCGCGGCTGCCAAGATCGGCCGACATGGCGTTGATGCCGAGTCGCTCATTGGCCTCCTTGCTGCCTGGGAATATCGACGGCACGAGCGGAGTGACGCTCCACTCGGTGGTGCGGCCAAGACCGCTTTCGTTGCCTACCCAGCGCACATCGTCGCCGGTGATGGCCAGCACGGCCTCGGGCTGAAGCTCTTCCATCACCTTGCGGAAGCGCTCCCAGTCATATTCCTGACGCTTGCCGTTGGGACCTTCGCCGCATGCTCCGTCAAACCACACCTCGTCGATTTTTCCATAATTTCCCAGAAGCTCGCGCAGCTGGGCCACAAACATATCGTTGTATGCCTCCGAATCGCCGTAGCAGGGGGCATTGCGGTCCCACGGCGACAGATAGAGACCGAGCTTCATATCATACTTGTCGCAGGCCGCACGCAGTGCAGCCACCACATCGCCCTGCCCGTCGAGCCAGCCCGACGAAGCTACGGAATGGTTGGTAGTGGCGGTAGGCCACAGGCAGAATCCATCGTGATGCTTTGCGGTAAGAATCACCAGTTTAAAGCCTGCTTTCTTAAGTGTCGACACCCATTGCTCGGCATCAAGCGCCGTAGGTGCGAACACGGCCGGATTTTCAGTACCGTCGCCCCACTCCCTATCGGTAAATGTATTCACTCCAAAATGCAGAAAAGCGGTAAGCCCAAGCTCCTGCCACGCAAGCTGCTGGGGAGTCGGGACAACTCTTGATGCAATATCGACCCGCTCTTCGGCCGTGGCATCAGAGGGAATCTCTACACTCTTCTCATAGTAACTGCTGTTGCGCATGCCACCGCATCCGCCGAGCAACATAGCGCCGACTGCAAGCATCGCCGCGCCTCCGGGCATTATTTTTCTAATCATGTCTATTAGGTCGGTAATTTCTCCCAAAGTTAGCATTTTCTCCATAATACACCTAATATACTCACATATTTACTCCATATTTTTTAGAGCTTGTTTAATAATAAGACCCCGTTCCCCAATATTTGTTAACGCTGGGGTCGCATATCTCTGAGTGATTTTTGTCTTGTGATGATGGA
>NZ_JAIDKI010000003.1 GCF_029051885.1 Muribaculum sp. | reverse complement strand
CATCTGACTGTTAATCAGAGGGTCGTTGGTTCGAGTCCATCTTGAAGCGCAAGAAATCACAAGGCGATGTTCAATGAGCATCGCCTTATTTTTTTACACAATCTCGCCTGAGACACGCAACCACGGCCTGTATCCGGGCTCACCAACCCCGCCACCATCCCCCTTCCATATATGACGACAGGAGAGCTCGATGCCCTCCTGCCACTATCTGAGTAATATTCTGTCGGAACCGACACTACTGGCGTATCAGAGAATACAGCATACGTATCTCGTCCGACCAGTGCACATCGTCGGGAGTCTCAAGAATCAAAGGTATGTCATCAAGACGAGGATCATTGACAAGCATCTCGAAAAATCCGATTCCAATCATGCCGCTGCCACTCACCTCGTGACGGTCGACACGTGAACCAAGCCCCTTTTTGCTGTCATTGATATGCATCCCGCAGAGGTAGCTGCGCCCTATCACATCGTCAAACTCCTTCCACATCGCTTCGTAGCCCTCAGGAGTGGCAAGATTGTATCCTGCCGCAAAAGCATGGCAGGAATCAATACACACACCCACACGGCTCTTGTCATCCACGCCATCGATTATACGAGCTATCTGCTCGAAGCTGTGGCCGAGATTGCTACCCTGGCCCGCGGTATTCTCGATTACGGCCTTTACGCCCGACGTCTGCTCCAAGGCAATGTTAAGCGACTCCGCGATACGGTCGAGACACTCCTCAACCCCTATCTGGTTGAGATGACTCCCCGGATGGAAATTAAGCATAGTCAGCCCCAGCTGCCCGCACCTCTGCAACTCGTCAATAAACGCGTTGCGCGACACCGCGAGTTTATCTATATCCGGACTTCCAAGATTAATCAGAAAACTATCGTGAGGAAGTATATGCTCCGGAGCATATCCAAACTCTACACAGCGCATCCTGAACTTCTCGGCCTCTGCGTCGGATATAGGGGCCGACTTCCATCGCGACGGATTACGGGTAAAAAGAGAAAACGCCTTGGCCCCTATGGCATGGGCATTGACCGGCGCGCTGCTTACACCCTTGTCTACCGCAACATGTGCTCCAATATATTTCATAATGCTATTTATTCGGATTAGTAAGATTAATGATATTACAACAAAGATACAACAACCGTTCCCTCACTCCCAAATTTAGCAAGCCCAAAATCAATCACCCCTATAGCCGACAACACCTACAGCCACAAAATCCCGACAAATGTCAGCCACAGGCGTAGAGGGCGCCCCACATTGAGGGAACACAATGCGTACAGGTGGGGAGAAGCGATTGAGATTCGTGGGTAGACCTCACCGGGGGAACACAGTGCTGAGATGGAATGGAGGGGCGTAGTGGAGGCCGGGAGTAGACCTCACTGGGTAAAAACTGCACTGAGAGGCAAGAGGGAATGCATGGGAGCAGGATTGGAAGAGAGAGCAGGGGCAGGGATATATAAAAAAAGACAGAGCCCGATGATTATGTATCATCAGGCTCTGTCGTTGAAGGGGGCGGTTACCTACTCTCC
>NZ_JAIDKI010000029.1 GCF_029051885.1 Muribaculum sp. | reverse complement strand
CTTCGTCACATGTCGAAAATCGTCTCAAGCTATACGACCCTGGCGGCAACATTTATTATTAAACAAGCTCTTAATATTGCAAATATAGCATTATCCGCCGTATTCCTCAACCGGCTAAACCGCTTTTTTCACAAACGGACGGATTACTTGGAGGTACGGGCCGACGCGAGGCGGCGGCGACGTCCCAGGAGTGACACGATAAGCCATACCGACATTACGGCTACCGCACTGATTATGACAGTGAGCCATACGGCGACACCACGCGGTATGAGGGCATAGTTGCCGTAGGTCGATCCGAGCGAGCGCTGCACGCTTGTGCCGGAGCCAATCAGATCGGCCGATTCGTGGATGCCTGCAATCGACCATGCCATATCAACCGGACTGACGGCTACAATCCATATTGCCCCGATGGCAATGACCGACAGCAGGGCTACGACACCTCCCCAAAAGGTAGTCATCTGCCCCGCCCGACGCCGTATCATGGCAATCAGTATAAGGATGACGAGCGCCAATATTCCGGCAACGCAGGAAAGAAACGACGCAGACACGGCAGCAGGCAATAATAGCGTAACCATAATCTTTATATTATCAATCGATTTACCATTATTAACACACGAATACATATATCTGTTTTGCTCCGGCTACGCAATATCTGCAAAAAAACGCCTCACTAAAACAGTTTCTTAGTAACTTTGCACACATAATTATCGGAAACAAACATAGTGCAATATATGCGAAATATAATATTATATGATGTGGCCGAGGTGCACGACAACCTGTTGCCCATCACCTACACACGCCCTGTGGCCGGAATACGCCTCGGAATCGATACAATCCGCGAGAAGTGGGAACGCGCATTTCCCGGAGAATATTCCTACAAGGTAAGCGCGGAATATCTCGCGCCCAAATTCCCGATGAAAGAGGCCGACACTCTCAATGATTATTATATAGCCTCACACATATGTCCGTCAGACGAACTGGTGAGGGCAATCGAGGCGCTTCCCGCCGGATGCCGCCTGACAGCAGGAGGCGAAGAAATAGCCCGTCATGGCAAAGAGGCCACGGATACCGTAGAAGCAGACTCGATACAACTCACAGCGCTCCGCTCGCTGACCGACATATTCACTCTTAACGGCGAGGCACTGGTGACCGATTTCGAGAGAGTGACAGCCGGACGCGTATCACAGCCGGTAAGCGACACGGTAACAATCATAGGCGACCCGTCACGTGTGTTTATCGAGGAAGGCGCATGGGTTGAAGCCGCGGTGCTCAATGTACAGAACGGACCGATATACATTGGCCGCAATGCCGAAATAATGGAAGGCACGCTTGTACGCGGGCCGCTGGCACTGTGCCACGACTCACATATCAATATGGGCACGCGTGTGTACGGAGCTACGACCATCGGACCGTGGTGTAAGGTCGGTGGCGAGCTGTCGAATGTGGTGATGCTGGGATACAGCAACAAGGCCCACGACGGATTTCTCGGCAATGCCGTAATCGGCGAATGGTGCAATCTGGGGGCCGGCTGTGTGGCATCCAACCTCAAAAACGACTATACCGAAATCAAGCTCTGGAACTATCCTGCCCACCGATTCCTGCGCACAGGACTCCAATTCTGCGGACTCATCATGGCCGACCACTCCAAGGCCGGCATCAACACGATGTTCAACACCGCTACCGTGGTCGGTGTGGGATGCAATATCCATGGGTCGGGATTTCCGCGCAATTTCGTAGCTTCATTCAGCGAGGGCGGAGCTGCAGGATTTTCCGATGTGACAATGAGCAAATTCTTCGACATAGCACGTCGGGCGATGGCGCGGAGGCACGTAGAATTGACCCAAACCGATATCGATATCTTCGAAGCGATACGCGATATTGCCGAAACATACAAGTAAATAATACCAAAATAAGGCCAAAAAGTCCATTTAGATATGCTGTACGCCACTTTTTGGCCCATAAATTTGGCAAATAGGAATACTCTTTTTAATTTTGCAATATAGAAAGATGCGCAAAATCATATATAGCGCTTAACCCTCTTCCACCTGGCACTATTACTGACATCAGTCTGCCACACCATATGATTTATTTATCATAACCGCGAAATAAATGAAGATTGCTATTGTAGGTGCAAGCGGAGCCGTGGGACAAGAATTCCTCCGCACACTTGACCAACAGAATTTCCCGATTGACGAGTTGTTGCTATTCGGCTCAAGCCGTAGTGCAGGTCGCACGTATACATATCGTGGTAAAGAAATCATAGTAAAAGAGCTTACCCGCAATGCCGACGACTTCAAAGGTGTCGACATCGCCTTTGCTTCGGCCGGCGCCGGCACATCACGCGAATATGCCGACGTGATTACCGCCAACGGCACACTGATGATTGACAATTCAAGCGCATTCCGTATGGATGCTGATGTGCCTCTGGTAGTACCCGAGGTCAACGGCATGGATGCTTTCGAGACTCCCCGCAATATCATAGCCAACCCCAACTGTACAACCATACAGATGGTAGTGGCACTGAAGCCCATCAATGACCTCTCGCCGATACGCCGCGTGCATGTATCGACATACCAGGCTGCCAGCGGTGCAGGAGCCTCGGCAATGGCCGAACTGCTCGAACAGCACGCACAGCTTACTCGCGGTGAGGAGCCGACTGTTGAGAAATTTGCATATCAGCTCGCCTACAACGTTATCCCTCAGATAGATGTGTTTACCGACAACGGATACACAAAGGAGGAGATGAAGATGTACCACGAGACCAAGAAGATAATGCATGCTCCCTCACTCGAAGTGAGCGCCACATGTGTGAGAGTACCCGTGATGCGCGCTCATTCCGAAGCTATATGGGTAGAGACTGAGCAGCCGGTGAGCCTTGAGGAGGCGCGCCAGGCTTTGGAAAAGGCCGAAGGCATCGTAATGCTCGACGACCCTGCCAACAAGAAATATCCCATGCCGCTCGATATCGCCGACAAGGATCCGGTATATGTAGGACGCCTGCGCAAGGATCTCACCTGCGACCGTGGCCTGTCGTTCTGGATTGTAGGCGACCAGATTAAGAAAGGCGCTGCTCTCAATGCCGTGCAGATTGCCCAATATCTGATTGCAAACGGCTGGACGTCAAAAGCAACTATATAAGAATCCTCCTCTCCTCATCCGGATTATTCCGGGACCATCTCCTCAACTCTCCAAATAGCAATAAAGCAAAACCTCTGTACAAATAAGATAAGTAACCTTAAGCCTTTATTTTAAAAGAAAGGGAGCCGGTGTGAACCGCCTCCCTTTTGCTTTATATATATAACCGCCTGGAGTAGGCGGTTGCATAAATGCATGATAAATCAGCACATCAGTCAAGATAGCGAGAGAAGAATTGACAGATAATATCGGATGTAGGAACATCGGCAGTGCCCCAGCGATGGGCACCACCCTCGATACGGTAGAGCACGGCATCGGCTCCGGATGGTGAACCGCTATAGATACAACGTGTCACCAGGCGCTCCGAGCGCGATGGTATAGTGTCGGTTGCCATTGTTGTGCAGCGGTTATTGGCGGCTACTGCGGCCACTGCGAGCGGAACGGGGATATATGCTCCCCACCCTCCGGCATTCACATGGTCGCCCTGCCACATTGAAGTCTTGTCAGCAGTGCCATGGATTTCAAGAAACGGAACAGGAATTGTCAGGCGCTCGTTGTGATATACATGCTCAAAAGTCAGTCCGGCCACGGAAGCATAAGCCTTGAACAGGCCTGGACGCGTATAGGCCATCTGATAGCACAGGTCGCCACCATTCGACATTCCTGCCATAAACACATTGCTGCGGCTGAGGCCAAAGCGCTGGCACACTTCGTCGAGAAGTTTTGCGAAGAAGTCGTTTTCATCGACAGTCATGGTATGCTGGGAAGGATAACCGACATTCCAGCCGTCCTTTCCACGGCTGTCGGGAGCTCCGTCGGGATAGCATAGGGCAAATCCATATTCAGCGGCAGCCTCGTTAAGGTCGGCACGGACGCGGTTGGCCGGTTTTGTCGAATACCCATGGGTATAGACAATCAGCGGTGCATCCTTGCCTACTCCTTCAGGGATATACATGGAGTAGGTGCGCACAGTGTCGCCATATTCCATGCTATAGGCGGGGAGCGTCTGCGCAGCAGCAGAGCAGCCGAATGAAATAACAGCCGCAAATAAAGAAACAAATCTATTCATAAGGAACTGTTCTAAATTATTTTATATCAACCGGTCTTATTATTTCGATGTTTCTTCGGCAAAATTTTTGAATCTTTTCCTCTCTTCATCAGTCGTGTAGCTCGCTACACTCCTTCTTCATCGGGTAAAATCTTCTAAAAATTTTACTCAAATAAACATTAATCGACCAGTTACTTATTCAGATATTTGTTGTAAGGTTATCCTCATTTTCAGCATTCCCGCCGGACGATGTCTCGGCACATTGCTCCCCGCCTTCGATACGGAATATTGAGAAGTTGACCGAACCGTAGACACGGTGTTCGAGAAAATGAGGCAGATTGGAGAAGTCGTAGTTGCGCGAATGTTCGATAACGAATATCGTGCCTTCACGCAGCATTTTCGACCCGAGAATCAAGGAGGGAATCTCTCCGAAACGTGGAAGGTCGTATGGAGGATCTGCAAAAATGACATCAAACTTGCCGGTACATGTGGCCACAAAGCGGAACACATCGCCACGTATAAGAGTGAAATTATCGACATTCAGACGCTGTGCCACCTGACTTATAAAGCGCCATTGTGTGGCGGCCTTCTCAACCGCGGTGACATGACGGCATTCTCTCGACAGAAATTCAAAACTGATGGCACCGGTGCCGGCAAAAAGGTCGAGACAGTCGGCATCCTCAAGGTCTGTAAGGTTTTCAAGCACGTTGAATATATTCTCACGCGCGAAGTCGGTTGTCGGCCTGGCCGATATATTGGACGGCACGTCGAAACGACGACGCCCGTATTTTCCTCGTATTATTCGCATGATGGTCTGTCAGCAGGATTGTTAATATTTTTCAGATACATGGCCGCAAGGGCATCAGTGGGGAACGGCATGAGAACATTGCCGGCGGAAGCACGCGACGGGAGAGGCAGCGGCATGGCAAATCCGATATATTTACGCAATACGGGAGTGACAGCCTCGCGCATTGCGGCATCTCCGGCCAACAGCAACTCGCCGTTTACACCGATACCCAGGGATTCCCTGACCGCAAGTATAAAATATACCGCATCGACAGGCGACATACAGTCGAAACTGTTGGCAAAAACGGGGCCTGATTCGCCAAACGCCATAAGGTCGACACGGCGCGGCTCGAAACGGGCGAGCATCTTCCCCGCAACACCCAGCGGGTCAGTGCCCATGAAATAGCGACACATGACCTCAAGAGGATGACGGAAAAGAGGATTTGCAAATGTGCGCCGCAGAAAGTCGACAAGCCGGGTGTCGGCATACATGACAAAATCGGGCGCTCCGCCCCCTATCGGAGGCAACTCAATCATCGCCGCCTCGGCTGCCTCTTCGGGCACTGATGCACCGGCCACAGCCATACGCACCTCGGCATCTCCGGGAAGTCCCGGCGGAAGCATGGTAAACCATGGAGTGTGAAGTATGACCTCTATAGATGAAAATCCCGACAGCAATACAGGATTGTCATAAACAGCCTCTTCAAGGGCTTTGACAAGCGCCTCAGAACCTGACTCTATAATCCCTGCGCCCCGGGCAGGAGAGAGAGACTGGGTCAGCTCAATACTACGCCAAAGCGGCTCGGGAACAATCGGGTCGATGACAGTCACGCCCAAAGTAGTATCATCCACATCAAGTATAAGATGACACCGCCCTGGAGCAAGCACATTCTCTTTATCTATGACACATTTACCCATCGGATAGACTTTGCATAGCCGGTTAGAAACGATTGTTGCGCGAGGAGAATCCCCCTACAGAATTGTTGCGGCTGTTGCCGATATTGCGGACACCGTTGTAGCTGCCCGGACCAAACTGATCCATCTCGCCATAGCCATCGTCAAATTCATCGTCATACTCGTCGGAATTTTCATCACGCTCATCGATGTATGATCCGTCGGGACGGCGACGACGCTTTTTATTGTCCTTGGGCTTGTTTTTCTTTATCTCGGCAGGCTTCTGGAGATCAATCGCAGTTTCGTAGATATCCCACGACTGCTCGACATCCCAATTCTTCTTCAGCACTATTTTCTTGGGATAGTAGTATACCTCCTCGGGCTGTAAAACGCTGTCGGTAAGGTTGCCGGTATCGTAAATACCGTTGTGGTTTCTGTCGATAAAAAGGCGCATATAATAATCGCCCGGCGCGAGATAATTGAACTCGGCCACACCATTCGTGACCGGAGCCACAGCCACAGGCTTGTCATCACGACCAAGGACCTCGACATAGGCCGAATCAGTGGTACCCGAGACATTGACAAACAGCGCCGAGTAATCTTCAAGCGATTTTGTGGTAAATTCGAAGTCGGTACGGGAGTTCCAGAGTCCATAGACACCATGAAGCCCCGCCGAGTCAATCGAAAGTTTGTATTTAGTAGATGGAGCCCATTCGTAATCGGCCTTGAAACTCAACAGCCGCAGAGAATCCGGACGATATATGCGCGGTGCCGGAATCGTGTCCCAGACGGTATCGCGCATCACAGCAAATGTGACAATCGACTCCGGAATTGTGTCGACGAGCAGAGGTTGGTCGGTGGTAAACCATATGGGACGCGCCAGCTCCTGTGTTCCGCCTGATTTGGACGAGAACTGAAGGAACTTGATTTCAATAGTGTCGGACGGCAGGATTGTCTTGGAGGTATCGCCGGCTTCTTCGCGCTCTTTGAGTATGCGCTCAATCTTGCGCTCGCGATCCTTAGCTTCTTTTTTCAGCTGGCCCTTGCTCTTTTTTGGATCCTTGAAACTGAAACGCAGCGTATCGGTGCCCCATACAAGACGCGAAGCTGTATCGGTGCGCAGATATCTCATTGCCACAAGCATTGAATCCATGTTGTATACGGCCGAATCAGTAATGAAGTACTCGAGAGTGTCGAGTGTGGCCACAGCATTGAGCCGCGCCCACTGCGACGCAGGCGCTCCGGCCATCGGACCGTTGAGTATCGTTAGCTCAGGCAGAGAGTCAGAGCGTGTGCCGAAATCCACTGTGAGCCTTTTACGCTCCGGGCGTCGGTAATCCTTAAGGTACTGCGACTGGTAGCCTTCGTTGAACCATGTAAGGAGTATGTCGTTCGGGAAATAATCGCGCGCCTCGCGTGTCACTATCGAATCGGCACCTTCAGCGGTAGTCAGGGTGTCGGTAATTACAACAGTCTCGACCCAGGGGCTTATTATCGTGTCGTAAAAGGCGATATCCTCCGAACGGTCCCAATGATAGTCGCGGTTTACATCATTAATGGCAAAAATCCTGTACTCTCCGGGATGCAGTCCTCGTATGGTAAACTGTCCGAGCTGATTGGTGCGAGCGATGCGCTCCATCGGAAGTGTCGTCAGAGCTGTGTCAGACAGATTGCTGTATACCCCGACAAGCATCCCCTGGGCAGGCTCGAGAGTGCGTGCTTCAAACACCATGCCCGATATACGCAGAGAGTCGATGCTGTCGCCTGTAGAAAAGTCAATGGCAAAGCCGTCGAGCACATTTCCCTCATTGAGATCGCGGATGGCATCGGAGAAGTCAATGGTATAGGTGGTGTTGGGTATGAGACTGTCGCGTATGTCAATGGTGATGCGACGGCCGTTGGCTGTAATAGATGGTATGGACTTCTGAGCGGGCGAGACCACGACCTTTGTCATGACATCCTCTACCTGCACGTTTTCATCAAAATCTATATTTATACGGCTTGCGGCGACATTACGGCTCCCTATGGGAGGATTGCTCTTCACATACACGGGAGGAGTATAGTCATATTCGCCACCCGACGGACGTCCGATAGAGGCACAGGCTGCGAGAATGAAGATGAGTATCACCCCCAGAATCCCGCGCATATATGTAGATTCGTTTCTTGTCATTATCAAAAGTATGACCACAAATTTACACAGAAAATCGCGTATATCCACCGTGGGTGTGCATAAAAAAGAGGCAGGCATCCCCTATGGGGGTGCCTGCCGTTATTTTTACGGGTCATGACGCGCGATGGACACGACCTGTCAGATAGTTATCAGAGCTGGGGACCAGCGGCAACAAGAGCCTTGCCGGCCTCGTTGTTCTCGTACTTCTTGAAGTTCTTGATGAAGCGGGCTGCGAGATCCTTAGCCTTAACTTCCCATTCCTGGGGATTAGCGTAAGTGTTGCGGGGATCAAGAATATTGGTATCAACACCGGGAAGTTCGGTGGGAATCTCGAAGTCGAAGATGGGGAGCTTCTTGGTAGGAGCTGCAAGGATTGCACCGTCGAGGATAGCGTCGATGATACCACGGGTGTCGCGGATAGAAATACGCTTGCCTGTACCGTTCCAGCCGGTGTTTACGAGATAAGCCTTGGCGCCGCTCTTCTCCATTTTCTTAACAAGCTCCTCGGCATACTTGGTAGGATGCAGTTCGAGGAATGCCTGGCCGAAGCAAGCGGAGAAAGTAGGAGTAGGCTCTGTGATACCGCGTTCTGTACCTGCGAGCTTGGCGGTGAAGCCAGAGAGGAAGTAGTACTTGGTCTGCTCGGGGGTAAGGATTGAAACGGGAGGAAGCACACCGAATGCATCAGCCGAAAGGAAGATAACATTCTTGGCAGCGGGGCCTGCGCTTATAGGCTCAACGATGCTCTCGATGTGGTTGATGGGATAACTTACACGAGTATTTTCGGTAACGCTCTTGTCCTTGAAGTCAATCTTGCCTTCAGCGTCAACGGTAACGTTCTCGAGGAGGGCGTCGCGCTTGATGGCGTTGAAGATATCGGGCTCGCTTTCCTTGTCGAGGTTGATAACCTTGGCATAGCAGCCGCCCTCGAAGTTAAACACGCCGTTGTCGTCCCATCCGTGCTCGTCGTCACCGATAAGAAGACGCTTGGGATCTGTAGAAAGGGTGGTCTTGCCTGTACCGGAAAGGCCGAAGAAGATAGCTGTATTCTTGCCTTCCTTGTCGGTGTTGGCCGAGCAGTGCATGGAAGCGATACCCTTCTGGGGGAGGTAGTAGTTCATCATAGAGAACATACCCTTCTTCATCTCGCCGCCGTACCATGTGTTGATGATAACCTGCTCACGTGAAGTTGTGTTGAATACAACAGCAGTCTCAGAGTTGAGGCCGAGTTCCTTGAAGTTTTCAACTTTAGCCTTCGAAGCGTTGTAAACAACGAAGTCGGGCTTGAACTCCTTGATCTCCTCTTCAGTAGGAGCGATGAACATATTGGTTACGAAGTGGGCCTGCCATGCTACTTCCATGATGAAGCGGACAGCCATACGTGTATCCTTGTTGGCACCGCAGAAACGGTCGACAACAAAGAGCTTCTTGCCGGAGAGCTCGTTGATGGCGATTTCCTTAACGGCAGCCCAGGTCTTTTCAGTCACAGGCTTGTTGTCGTTAGGATATTCCTCGGTTGTCCACCATACATTGTCGCGGGAATTGTCGTCGAGTACGATGAATTTATCCTTGGGCGAACGGCCGGTATATACGCCGGTCATTACGTTTACGGCGCCGAGTTCGGTTACAACGCCTTTTTCAAAACCTTCGAGTGTGGGGCAGGTTTCTGCCTTGAAGAGCTCGTCATAGCTGGGGTTGTAAATCACCTCTTTGACATCCTTGATGCCATACTGGGCTAAATCGATCTTGCTCATTTTGTATAGACTTTAATTATATGGTTTATAAACATTTATTTACATATTTACAGCTTCATGCACACATCTTGCGCAACAAGCCGTGGATTCATACGTCCGCAGTAGCGGCAATAAAATCCGCTACAAAGGTAATGACTTTTTCATTAACATCATTCTCTAAATAAAGAAAAATTTCCGTATTACATAATTTTAAGAATTACGACAATACGAACCGTATTCCACGAGGCGGAAGAGCAATAAGCCATACTGTATCGGAATCCTCTCATTTGGCTCCGTCTGCAATAACTCTACAACTGACTTAGTAACATATTTCATGACACAAATTGTTCGCCGCAAACAATTAAAGACCGCAAGATTTCCAAAAATTTCACTTTTTGCACATTTTCGCAACATTCATGCGTTAAAAATTTGGAGATATAAAAGAAAGTACGTAATTTTGCATCGCTAATTCGGAGAGCCGAATAGGCAACAACCGCTTCAATAGCTCAGTCGGTTAGAGCATCTGACTGTTAATCAGAGGGTCGTTGGTTCGAGTCCATCTTGAAGCGC
>NZ_JAIDKI010000028.1 GCF_029051885.1 Muribaculum sp. | reverse complement strand
TTCAAGGACGGCCGGCGGGAGGGGAGAGCCCGATTGCCGGCGGGGGAGAGGCCGATGGTCGGCGGGAAGAGTAGATTGTCGTGGGGAAGAGGGGGTGTCAGTAATTCTCCGCGGGACTGCTATAGTCGGCCGACCATGGAAATCTCACCAACGTGCCGGCATACAGACTTATGTCGGGGCGGAATACAGGGTCGGGTGTAGTGACCGCCACTGCGGCTGTCACCACACGCGCGTGGGGGTACATGCTTTTGAGCCGGGCCACAACCTCCGAGAGTGTCTTGCCCGAGTCGACGGCATCGTCGACCACGAGCAGCACCGGAGCTTTGGCCGTGGCTATCATGGCTACCATCTCGCCTGATATCGAGAATGCTACTTTGCGGTCGCCTCCGGGATTGTGGCGCAACAGTTGGCTCTCCGCGCTGCGGAGCACGTTGTTGACACCGCGGGGCAGTCTCTTCAGCAGCGGAGCCATCAGCGAGCGCACCGTGCTTCCCGGGCGGGTAGCATTGGCATAGGCTATATTGGCTATGCCTATGCGTTTGGCTATGCGTTCGGCTATGGGTGCTCCTCCCGACTGTATGCCGACTACAATATCAGGCGCACAGGCAAGCATGTCCATGACCATATCCGACATGCGTTCGCATGCCCGGTCCAGGAGGTGAGGGGATAGTGTTATTACCTGCATATGTAGTCGGTAGGTATTTAGAGATTAAATTTGCGGGCCGCTCCGGGTGTGCGGAGTATATACAGTCCGTGGGCGGGTAGAGTCAGTGTGGCCGATTCCGAGGGCTGGAGCATGGCCTTTGCCACTGTATTGCCGGCGAGGCTGATAATCTCGACAGCGACAGGGGCGCTTGCTGACGATGCTGTGACGGTGATGTCGAGGCCGTTTACGTCAAGCGATATCGAATTGTCGTCGGCAGCGATACCGTCGATTGCCGAGCTGCTTTCAAACTCCTCCTCGCTTACCAGGCGCAACTCAGCATCGGCGTCGGCCGACACCTTGAGGTAGGCGGTGTTGGCGGGGATATATTTCAGGTCGGCTCCGGCGGTGACGAATGCAGGCTTGCCCGACTCATCGAGTCCGAGCACACGCATGGTTGCCGCGTCATATTCCACCACATTCCAGTGGCGGGTGCTGTGGGTATTGCTGAAGTATACACCGGTCAGGATATTGCCGTCGACGTCGGCCGAGGGTGTGCCGCCGATTGTCAGACGGTTGTCGGAGGGTGTGGCTCCGCTGCATTCCACCAGCAGGGGAGTGCCTTCGGGTATCACGCCTGTCACCTCGCGCAGGGCAGCCATGCCGTTGCCGGTTTTTACCACGGTGTATATTTTCATGCCTCCCGACTGGGTGGCGTAGGGGAAGTCGGCATAGAATGTGGCGTATCCCTTGCCTTCGGATGTCACTTCGGGCTTGATGCCGAAATACATGTCATCTACCGGAAATATGTCCCAGCGCTGGCGGTTCTGTGCGGCGGAGCCGCCGGCGTCGCGCGGGAAGCTCAGTTCCTTTTCGAGGTTGGCCTCGCCGTCGCAGAGATATTTTGTCATACCGTTGGAGGTGCCGCCGATGCGGTAGTGCTGACCGTTTACATCATAGATACTCGGAAGCATTTCGATAAGATCGTATACCGATGTGCCCTGGGCCTCGATATCATATCTTGAGCCGCCTTTCTGTATGAGGCGGATTATTCCTGAGGGGTCGTAGTGCGGACGTTCGTCATCCTTGATGAGCCATATCGCGTCGTAGTCGGCCGTAGTGGCTCCCACGTCGATGCGTCCCTTGTTGTCCCTTACGTATGTGTAGCGTTTTGTGGTCTGATTCTGTACTCTATAGTAGCCGGTCGGGGGCAACGCAGCAACTGCCGGCAATGATATCACAGACAATAACAATACAGGTAAAAACTTATTCATATGTTCAATCCAGAAGGTCTGTTAGAAGTTGTATTGGAAAACGTTCGGCAAAGTTACGATTTATTTTGCAATTACATCACATCGTGTTGTCGATAAATCGTTTGTGTTTCAATTTTTAACGATTTATCGTCCTCTTCGGTTCACGTTGTGTGCCGGTCCGGAAAAATCCGGTGTGTGTATAGAGAGAGGAGGCATGTATATATATAAAGCAAGTGGCTGTGACGAAAAAATCGTTCACAGCCACTTTTATCAGAGAATTAGCGGTTTCTTGATTATTCGGCCACGCAGATAGCCACGCGGTTCTGAATCGGGTCGATGTAGGGCTGGTACATGTCGTCGCCCATGCTCTTTGTCACGACGCGGTCAGCGGCGATACCGCCGGCGATGATGGCTTTAGCCACAACCTTCGAGCGCTGGTCGGCCAGGCGGAGGTTGATTGCGCGAGAGCCGGTGCCCTTGTCGGCATATCCGGTGACAACAACCTTTGCGGCAGGGTTGGCCTTGAGGTATTCGATTACCTCTTTCACCTTGTACTGCTGGTCGTTGGCGATTGTAGAGCGGTTGATTGCGAAGAGCACGTCGCGGCGCAGGGGCTCAGCCTTGGCCTGTTCCTGTGCGGGAACTGCAACGGGAACTTCCACTACCTTTTCTACGATTTTCTCGATAATCTGGGGCTCGCAGGGAACCACGGGAGCTGCCACCATCTTGGTCGACTTCTTGGAGTTGCCGCCGAAGGTGTACTTCACGCCGGCGAGGAAGTTGAAATACCAGTCGGCGTTGTGAGCGAGCTTGGAGTTGTAGTCGTCGTTGAGGAAGTTGGCCTGAGCCTCGAAGCCGAACTGTACGTTCTTGGCTACGTTGAAGTCGAGGTTGATGCCCATACGGCCTGCCATGCGTACCTTGGTGCCGTCCCAGATGTTGCGGAGAACGTTGCCGCCGCCGATAGTGGGCTTGAGCATGTCGTTGATCTTCACAGCCTCGCCGTTGTCCCAGGCGATATTAGCGCCTACACCGGCGAATACGCCGAAGCTCACGAGACGGTCGGGGTTGAAGCCGCCGATGAGGTTGGTGATGTCGAATGTCACGTCGAGCATCGGGGCGATGTAGTTCCACTTCCAGTAGTAGCGCTCGTCGAGGGTGATGGCCGCTTTAGAGCGCCAGGAGTTTGCGGCAAGACGCAGACCTACAACCGGGTTGAAGTTGTAGCCCACTGCAATCTGTGCGTTGGGAGACATCAGCTTGCCAAACGAGGTCTCGCCCAGAGTTTCCTGGAATCCGAACTGTCCCTGTACGTACCAGTTGGGACGATATACGGTCTCCGACTCCTCGACCATTACCGTTTCCTGGGCTGACATGCCCATGGCTACTGCGGCAAGGGTAGCTGTGAGAAATATCTTCTTGAATTTCATATATAAGCCTTGATTTGCCTGAATTTACCGCCTCTGCCGGGGGATTGTCGCCCCCGGCAGAATGGCGGGCATAGGTCAGGAGTTGGTGTTAGTTGTTAACTTGGAAATAGTACTTGTTGGTAGAGGTGAATCCGCGGTAGTCGAGAGCGGAGTAAGCCACCTCGTAGATGAAGCCCGGAGTAAGGTCGCCGGTAGCCACGCGGAGGTTGCGGCCGTCGATTACTTCATCGAAGAGTGTACCATTGTTGGCCTTTTTGAGAGCAGCAATGGCAGCGGCGTCGCCATCCTGGGCGCTCTTGCCGGTAGCTACGTTGACAGCGTTGCAGATACCTACGAATTTCTTGAAGGCGGGAGATACAATCTCGAGGTTGTAGGTAGTGGGGTAGAGCATGATAGCGCCTGTGCCCTTGAACTTGCTGGGAGCGGTCTCGTTGGTAGAGAGGAGGCTTACACCACCCTCGCTGTTGCCGTAGAGCATGGTCACCTGCATGTAGTGGCTGGGGTTCTCCAGACGGGCGTTGATGCGGTTGGCGATAGAGTTGTACTTGTTGATGAGGCTGTTGACCTTGTCGAAGTACTTGCCTGTCTCACCCTCGATGTTGTTCTTGATCTGGTTCATGAGATCCTTCATGGTCTGGTTGATCTGATTCTCAACATCGGTGAGCATACCGTTGATTTTACCCTGGAGTTCGTTCATGATTTTTCTGAACTCGGCGTTGATGGCGGCGTTAGAAGCGGTTACCTGCTCCTCGAATGCCTTAGACATCTGGTCGATGAAATTCTGAAGGTTGTCAGGATCCACTGCACCGGTGAGGGTGACGGGATACTCCTTGCCTTCGATTGTAACAGTACCTGATACAGATACGCTGAGGTTCTTGTCGATATTTGAGAAGTCGGCATTTGAAAGTTTGAAGTCAAATGTCACGTCGTCGAAGCTGACGGGATCAATTTCAATCTTCTTGATTTCGGGGATGAGCTTGTCCCAGTCGATGCTGATTTCATCGAGGATGGGGAGCTTACGGTTGAACTTCTTGCCTTCGAGCGACTTGTAAGAAAGGGGCTTGAAGGTAGTGGCTGCGATGTCGAGGCCTGAGCGTACGATGCCTGTTTCGGTAGCGTCGACCCAGGTAGCATCAACGTTGTCCCACTTCGAGGTGTTGTACATCCATTCAGCCCTTACTGCCAGACGGGGCAGGATGCCGTTGAGCTGGTCGTATACGGCCTTCATGAGGCTTACGAGCGAGTTGGTGTCGCGTTTGTTGTAGAAGTCCTTGGCAGCTGATTTCAGTCCTTCCTCGATAGTGATGCGGCAGCCTTCGATATCCTCGGGGAGGATTGTAGCCTCAGACTCGTAGAGCGAAACGTCCTGAGCTGCGCGGCCGTGGGTGTAGCCGAAGGTGAGCACCTTGTCGCTCTTCACGGGAGTAGCGAGGGTGACGCCTGTCTGCTGGTTCTGGCTGTTGACGAGGGTGAAGGTCTTGCCTGTCATGTCGGCGTTGCCGGGGTTGACAGTCATATAGAGAGTACCGGCGTTGCCTACATAGTTGTTTTCGTCGCCCTGGAGCACAACTCCGCTATACTGCTTGGGAGTAACGCCGAGCATCTGCATGTCCTTGGTGGTGATTACCTGCTCGCCGTCGAACTCATACATAGAGCCGTCGTAGGGGAACTCTACCGAGCCCATATCGCCGCAGTAAGCCATGAGCACGTTGGATGCCACGCCTACGGGAGCTGCGAATGTGCCGAATACGGGGTTCCAGGTGCCCTCAGCCACGATGCTTGTGATCATGGCGTCGAGACGCTCGCCCACGATGTTGTATTTCTCCTGGAGAGCCTTGATGGCTGCTTCGTTGGCTGCAACCTTAACGGCGATATCCGAGCGCCACTTAATCCAGTCGGCGAGAAGCTCGTTGAGATCCTTGAAGTCGTTCTTCATATCGAGCGGACCTGCCACCTCGTTGTAGATTGTGACGAACTTTTTAAGGTCGTCTTCCAGAGAATTTTTGTAAGCGTCAAAATCCGCCTTGGTGAGATATGTGTTGGCGGCATCCTCCGTAGTGAGGAGGGTGCTGGGGTCGAGGTTGCCGTAGTTAGTAATAAGAGTCTCGAGAGCTGTCTTGTTAGTGGCTACCCAGTTTGCGGCTTCGAGTGCTTTGGCGATATCCTGGGGAGTCTGAGCCCACGAGGGATATGTGATTGAGCCGTCTTCGTTCACAGTGCAACCGAGCGACTCGAGAGCGGCTTTAAGCTGCTGCTTGATAAGGGTGTCATCGTATGATGTGCCGCCCTGGCCGAGACCTGCAGCTACGAGTGCCTTATAGACAGCCGATGTCTCATCCATAATAAGACTAGCGATAGTCTCGCTAAGATCGGCTGATTTAAGATAATCGTTGAGGGCATCGTTTGTAATGTAGCCTTTACCATCTACCCAAGTTTTGATTGTAGTCTCCAGCGCAGCAAGGTCGCAACCACACTTGTCTAAGTTGGCAATCTTCTGCTCGAGTTCCGTAACTTTGTTTTTGAGAGTCTCAAACTCAGTCTTGGTCACGTAGCCTGCTGCAATTTTGTCTTCGAGGTCTTTGATTGCTTTGTTCAGCTCTTGCTGAAACTGCTGTTTTGCAGCTTCGAGGTCGCCCTGAAGCTGCTGGATAAGCTGCATCAGTCTAAAGTCTTCACGCTGCAATGCGGCATACTGGTCATCGTCAGTGTCCTTGCAGGATGTGAAAGAGCCCATGGCGCCAACCAAAGAGGCGCAGATGAGCATTCCGCTAATGATTTTCTTCATCTTGAAAGTGAATATTGATTTTGGTAAAATTTGGTCTGATATATTAAATAAGTGAAGTGTCTGTTTGCTTGGTTGTATGTCAAGTATTTAAAAGTTTGATAAGATTTTATGTATGCATCCATTCATACGCAACCATCACGCGTCCAGCTGCTTAGTGCTGGAGGTAAGCCCTCTGTAGACTGTAGACGCAAGCAATGAGCCGCATGATTTTAGCATGCTGTGATGAAAACTATTCGGCAAAATTAGGCAAAATTTGTTTAATGCACAAATATTTTGTTGAATAATGCTCACAGTACATAACACTCCCGTTAATCAAAAGTTCACTAAATAAATAAAATTTTGGTGAACCATATCGGCGATTTATATGTACCTTTGTATGGAATTAATATATATATATGTGCGACAAAAGCAATAAAGAAATATCCACAGATACTGTAGCGAAGAGTGGCGACACACCGCTCACGCTTGGCACCAAATCGATTAGCCGGCTTCTGATACAGTACTCCGTGCCTGCAATCATAGCGAGCGTGGCTGTGTCGCTCTACAATATCATCGACAGCATATTCATCGGTCAGGGAGTAGGGCCTATGGCCATCGCCGGCCTTGCCATCACCTTTCCGCTGATGAACCTCGTGGTGGCCTTCTGCACGCTGATAGCGGTGGGCGGCGCTACCATCAGCTCGATATTCATCGGTCAGAAAAACGAGGGCCGCGCCACTGACTGTGTCAACAACGTGATGGTGCTCTGTCTGATACACTCAGTGCTGTTTGGCGGTGTCACCCTTCTGTTTCTCGACCCTATACTCCTGTTTTTCGGCGCCACCCCCGAGACTATCGGCTATGCGCGCGAGTTTATGCGCATCATTCTCTACGGCACCCCTGTAAGCTACGTGTTTATCGGGCTCAACAATCTGATGCGCGCCACCGGCTACCCCAAGAAGGCCATGGTGTCGGCTCTGCTGTCGGTGGCTGTCAACGTGGTGCTCGCCCCTACATTCATATTTGTGTGTGACTGGGGCATAGCCGGTGCGGCCTGGGCCACGGTGTGCGGCCAGACAGCCTCGTTCGTATGGGTGCTGTGTCACTTCATGTCGAAGAAGAGCTTTATCCACTTCAGGCGCGACAACCGGTGGTTCAACCCCTCGATCATACGCCGCATCTACTCCATCGGGCTGTCGCCCTTTCTGATGAGCGTGTGCGCCTGTATCGTAGTGGTGTTTATCAACCGTGCTCTCCTTGACTACGGCGGCGGCGACTCCAACCTTGCCGTCGGGGCCTATGGTATCATCAACCGCACCACTATGTTTTTCGTGATGATAGTGTTTGGCGTGACCCAGGGCATGCAGCCTATCCTCGGCTTCAACTACGGCGCCGACAAGTGGGACCGCGTGAAGCGCACATTATATATAGGTATATGGATCGGGGTCGGCATTACATTTGCAGGCTTCGCCGTGTGCGAGTCGTTTCCCGACGCTATCAGCCGCCTCTTCACCACCGACGAGACCCTTACCACGATAGCCCGCGAGGGGTTCAGAGTATACTTCATATTCTACCCTGTGGTGGGCGCGCAGATAGTGATACAGAATTTCTTCCAGTCGATAGGCAAGCCCAAGATATCCATCTTCCTGTCGCTCACGCGCCAGCTGCTGTTTCTGATACCCTTCCTGATAGTGCTGCCGCGCTACTACGGGGTGAAGGGCGTGTGGGCCTCGATGTGCGGCTCCGACCTGATTGCGTTTTTCTTCGCCCTCGTCACCGTGATAGTGATGATAAGGCGTCTCAACGTCAGATTCAAGGGTCTGAAACCAATTGAACAATAACGATTTATTTGCTATGTACCAGGATATTGACATGCGTGTCGCGCCCGCTGTAGCCGGACAGCCTGACACGCTGCTGAAGGCCGAGGCGGCCAGGGAGGCCGGAGTGGACACCGACAGGGTGAAGGCCTTGAAAATAGTGAGGCGCAGTATCGACGCCCGCCAGCGCAAGGTGGTGGTCAACGTGCGTGTGCGCCTGTATATCGACACTCTCCCTGACTCCACCGCCATAGCCGAGCCGATAGTCTACCGCCCGGTAGGCCCCGACGCCCCGGAGGCCATAGTGGTGGGCGCAGGTCCGGCCGGTCTGTTTGCCGCCCTGCGGCTCATCGAGCTTGGCATAAGGCCTGTGGTGCTCGAGCGCGGAAAGGATGTGGATGCGCGTCGCCGCGACATGGCCCGCATAGCCCGCGAGGGGATTGTAGACCCCGACTCCAACTACTGCTTCGGCGAGGGCGGTGCGGGGGCTTACTCCGACGGCAAACTGTACACCCGCAGCAAGAAGCGCGGTAGTGTCGACAAGATACTGACCGTGCTGTGGCAGCATGGCGCGAGCGAGGATATACTCGTCGACGCCCATCCGCATATCGGCACCGACCGCCTCCCCGAGGTGATAAAAGCGATGCGCCTCACTATAGAGAGGTGTGGCGGCAGAGTGCTGTTCGGCACCCGTGTGGAGCGTCTGCTGACAGAGGGAGATACCGTAGAGGGTGTGGCCACCGCCTCGGGCGACGTGTACCGCGGTCCGGTAATCCTCGCCACGGGACATTCGGCCCGCGATGTCTACGAGTCGCTTGCCGCCTCGGGCGTCGAGCTTGAGGCCAAAGGGCTCGCCATCGGTGTGCGCCTGGAGCATCCTCAGCAGCTTGTCGACCGCCTGCAGTACCACTCGCCCCAGGGGCGCGGGCGCTGGCTTCCGGCCGCCGAATACTCGATGCTGACGCGTGTCGACGGGCGCGCTGTCTACTCTTTCTGCATGTGTCCCGGAGGGTTTATCATCCCTGCGGCGAGCGAGCCCGGCCAGCTTGTGGTCAACGGCATGTCGCCCTCGTCGCGCGGCACCCGCTGGGCCAACTCGGGCATGGTGGTCGAGATACTGCCCGAGGATGTGGCCGAGGAGGAGGGCACTCCCTCCGCGCTGAAGATGATGCGCTACCAGCAGCGCATCGAGAAGGCATTTTTTGAGGAGGACGGCGGCTCGCAGAACGCCCCGGCCCAGCGTATGGCCGATTTTGTGGGCGGTCGTCCGTCGGCCGACCTTCCGCCTACATCGTATGCTCCCGGCATACATGCGGCGCGCATCGACCGTCTGCTCCCCGTGGAGATAGCCGGACGCCTGAGGAAGGGGTTCGCCGAGTTCGGACGCAAGCAGCCGGGATTTCTTACCAACGAGGCTGTGCTGATAGGGTGTGAGACACGCACGTCGTCGCCGGTGCGTGTGCCCCGCGACCCGCAGAGTCTCGCCCACGTGCGCCTGCGAGGTCTTTATCCCTGCGGCGAGGGCGCCGGATATGCCGGCGGCATCGTGTCGGCGGCTATCGACGGCGACCGTTGCGCCGACTCTCTCGCCGGGTATCTTCACTGATTACGCCAGATTTTGCTATGAACCGAAAATTTAACCTTAGCTTTTCCACACGCCTGTTTCTATGGGCCACGCTGCTGATTATGATTACATTCAGCGGTATCGCCGCCATATTCCATACCTACAGCAGCCAGCGCGAGGAGGAGGCCGGCGGACGTTATGCCGAATTTATGCTCAACGAGATGGTCTACAGCATAAACGAGCGTCTGCTTATGGTGGAGAATGTGGTGAAGCGCTATGAGCCTATAGTGGAGAAGACACTCTCGACCCCCGACAGCCTGATGGCGCTCGTGGAGGGGTGGGCGTTGTCGGATTCGCTCGTCATCGGCGGCAGCATATGCTTCGAGCCGTACTATTATCCCGAAAAAGGGGAGTACTTCATGCCCTATGTCACCACCACGCTCGGCAACAAGCCGGTGAGTGTGTATCTCGGCAGCAAGGATTATGATTATTTCCAGATGGAATGGTACAGGTCGGCCAAAAAGGCCCGCGAGGGGATATGGTCGGAGCCTTACTACGACGACGGGGGCGGCGATGTGATGATGATAAGCTACGTGTTGCCACTGTTTGACAAATACGGCAATATGATTGGTGTGATGACCGCCGACATGTCGCTCGAGGAGCTGGTGAAGGATGTGGCCCATCTGCGTCCGTACCACGACAGTTTCTCGTTTTTGGTGAGCCGTCGCGGCACATTTATCGTGCATCCCCGGCGCAGTGTCATACTCAACCAGACGATATTTTCCTATGCCGACTCGCTCGACAGCGAGCCCATGAGGCAGCTCGGACACGACATGCTGAGCGGCATGGCCGGATATGACCGGCGCACGCTGCGCGGCAAGGATATGCTGGTCAGCTACACCACCATCCCTCGCACGGGATGGTCGATAGCTACGTTCTGCCCGTACTCCGAGGTTGTCAACCATCTGGGCATGGTCACCGGCTACATGCTTGCCGTGCTGGTGGTCGGGCTTGTGGGGTTGCTGATAGTGCTGCGCTATGTGATAAAACGCAATACCGGGCCACTTGAGGACCTCACCAAGGTGGCCTACAAGATAGCTCGCGGCGACTTCTCGGCCCGCCTGCCCCGCGATACACCCGATGGCAGCATACGCACTCTTGTCGATGCCTTTGCCCACATGCAGCAGTCGCTTGCCGACTATGTGGCGAGCCTGCGCCAGTCGACTCTCGCCCAGGCGCGCATACAGAGCGAGCTCGACATAGCCCATGCGATACAGAAAGAGACTATGCCGCGCACGTTTCCCACCTCGGCCGCCGGCGCGGGTATCGATGTGTTTGCGATGCTCAATCCGGTGAGTACGATCGGCGGCGATTTCTACGATTTCATGCTGGCCGACGGGAAGTTTTACTTCTGCATAGGCACCGTGTCGTGTGCGGGCACCGTGTCGACCTCGCTGCTCATGACCGTCGCCCGCTCGGTGTTCCGCTCGTCGATATCGTCAGAGCAGGGTCCTGAGATGACCATCAGGGCCATGAGCAATGTGCTCCACGACAATCCCGAGTCGGATATGAACATAACCGTATTTGTCGGGGCTCTTGACCTCTACAGCGGCGAACTCACCTATGCCAACGCCTCGCACAACGCCCCGCTGCTGGTGCAGCCCGACGGCATGACTGAGTTTCTGCCCGGCTCGTCGTCGCTCCCGCTTGGGGTGGATGTGCTCGAAGAGTGCTCCCAGGCGTCGCTTGTGCTGAAGCCCGGCTCGAGGATGGTATTCTTTACCGACGGTATCATCACCGCCACCAATGCCGGTGGCGCCGCTTATACCGACTACACGCTGTATCATACAGTCACGATAATCATGGCCAACTATCCCTCACTGTCGGCCCGTGACATGATAAAGCGTATCGGGCGCTCCGTGCGCGAGCATATGGGTGGCGAGGAGCAGCACCGCGACCAGGCTTTGCTGACATTTACCTACAAGGGGCTCGGGCGTAGCGCGCAGGATGCGTGTGAATGAAGTGAGGGAGTCTGATTTTATGTTTTTAAACCATTTTGTAGATAATGCACCCATAAAATGTTGGCGGTTAAAAAATCTTTTCTTAGTTTTGTGACAAGATATTATTAACCTTATAAAGAAATTACACCAATTTTTTAAAATGAAAACATTAGTAGAAAAGGCTGCCTCTATCTACGAGGCTTTCAAGAAAGAAGCGGAATCACAGGTAGAGAATGGCAACAAGGCTGCCGGCGCACGTGCCCGCAAGGCATCTCTGGAGCTCGAAAAGCTCATGAAGGAGTTCCGCAAGGCATCTCTTGAGGCTTCCAAGAAGTAATTATAAGGTGTAACCGGACGATTCCGGCTCTCACAAAGGGCTTTCTGTAGGATATACGGAAAGTCCTGGATGCACATTTTATTCCGGCGGCGTACTGCCGGAAAAATCTTACACGGCCCGACCATTGCATATGGTCGGGCTTGCTTGTGCGATGAGGTGTAATATTCGTTATTTTGGAGGTAAAAGCGGACTGTATTCCATATTGAAATGTTAACTTTGCACAGAGAAACCGCAAGGAATTGATTTAGTGTCCGCACGTGGAATTTTGTGGCGGATATAAGTGCCTGCGGTTTTGGAAAATTATGGAGAAGCATATAGAACATGATGGCGTGAGGGTGGTCTACACCGTCGAGGGTGAGGGCCCGGCCTTGGTGCTGATGCACGGCTGGGGCTGCAACACCACCACTCTTGCCTCGATAGAGAAGACCGCTCTGGCCTGTGGCAGAAAGGTGGTCAATATCGACTTTCCCGGGCATGGCAAGTCGGGCGAGCCGACACGCGTGTGGGGCGTCGAAGAGTATACTGCATGTCTGCGTGACGTGGTTGAGGCCGAGGGGCTTGAGCGTCCGGCGCTGCTTGGGCATTCGTTCGGAGGTCGTGTAGGCATACTGTACTCGTCGCGCTACCCTTCGGAGGTGGAGCGCCTGATTCTGGTCGATGCCGCCGGCATCAAGCCCCGCCGCACATGGAAATATTACTATAAGGTGTATACCTTCAAGGCCATGAAGCGGCTGCTCTACCTGCTTCACGGCAAGGCCGCCGCCGAGGATATCCTGGCGGCAAGGCGCGCCAAAGCGGGGTCGGCCGACTATGCCAAGGCCACACCGATGATGAGGGCCATACTGAGCCGTGTGGTAAACGAGGATCTGAAGCACTGCATGCCTGCTATCGCCTGTCCGACGCTGCTGGTGTGGGGCGAGGATGATACGGCGACACCCATATCCGACGCCAGGTATATGGAGCGTCACATACCCGATGCGGGGCTGGTGAGTTTTCCCGGAGCCGGGCATTACAGTTTTCTTGACCGTCCGGCGCAGTTTGCAGCGGTATTGCGCAGTTTTCTGACTTCAGGCGGTAAATGACTCCAAAACCAATGACTATGTGTTTAAATGCATTTATAATAACATCTCTCGCTTTGGCCGGTATTGCCGGAGCGGCAAGTTTCCTGCTTGAGCTGAAGCGCGACCTGATGATGATGCAGCAGAACAGCTACCGCAACGAGCGGTACATGCGCTGGCTGCGCTCTTCGGGCGATATGACCTCGTGGCTGCGTGTGGCGGCTCTTGTGGTGTTTGTCATAACCCAGCTGCCGTTTGTAGGGCTGGTGGTGAGCTGCGCGTGCGTGCTGCTGTTGTCGCTGTACAATATCCTTAGGCTCACTACGGCTAAATACAAGAAGCCGCTGGTGTGGACTCCGCGTGCGCGCCGTATCTATGGAGTGGCTGCCGGAGTGGCTGTTGCCGGGAGTGTGGCCGCATGGTTTGTGGTGCGCAACTGGGTGTTCATGGCCGAGTGGACGGTGGCCCTGTATCTGCTGAGCCATGTCATAATAATGGCCGCGGTGTGGATGCTTAAGCCTGTGGAGGCGCGTATCAACAAGGGATATTACGACGATGCCGCCCGCATACTCCGCTCGATGCCCGGACTTAAGGTGATAGGTATCACCGGCAGCTATGGGAAGACCTCGACCAAGCATTATCTGAACCGTATACTCCAGGAGCAGTGGGATGTGCTCATGACCCCCGGGAGCTATAACACGACGATGGGTGTGATACGCACCGTGCGCGAGATGATGAAGCCCTATACCGAGATATTCATATGCGAGATGGGTGCCAAGAATATAGGCGACATCAAGGAGATATGCGACCTGGTGCATCCGGATATGGGCATAATCACGGCTGTGGGCGAGCAGCATCTCGAGTCGTTTAAGACAGTGGAGAATGTGCAGCGCACCAAGTTTGAACTTGCCGACGCCATCCCTGCCGACGGTTTTGTGCTCGTGAACAATGACTTCCCGTATGCCGCATCGCGCGAGGTGACCAATACCACAGCCCTGCGCTACGGCATCGAGGCCAAGGGCACTGATTATTATGCCACCGATATCGTATACGGTCGTGAGGGCACGCGCTTTGTGGTGCATACGCCCGATGGTGGCGAGTATCCGTTTGAGACCCGTCTTGTGGGTGAGTGCAATATATCCAATCTCATACCGGCCATCGCCATCGCCATGCGCCTGGGCATGCCTGTCGATAAGGTGAGGTTTGCCGTGAGCAGGGTGGAGCAGGTGGAGCACCGCCTTAACATGAAGCATACGCCCGGAGGCATAACCATTATCGACGACGCCTTCAACTCCAATCCACATGGCTCGCGGATGGCTCTCGATGTGCTGCGTGCGATGGATTCAGGCAAGCGCATAGTGATTACTCCCGGCATGATAGAGCTCGGCGACCGCCAGCATGAGGCCAACGAGGAGTTCGGGCGCAATATCGCACGCTCGGCCGATGTGGCTGTGGTAGTAGGCGCATACAACCGCGATGCCATCCTTGCGGGTCTGCGCGAGGGGGGCATGCCGTCCGACAGGATACATGCCGTAGACACTTTCGCTCAGGCGCAGAATGTGCTCTCCTCGATAGCACGCAGTGGCGACACCGTGCTTTATGAAAACGATCTTCCAGATACATTCAAATAATATTCAATATAATGAAAACCAACATAGGCGTGATATTCGGCGGACGAAGCACCGAACACGAAATCTCAGTTATATCGGCCTTGCAGGCCATGGCCGCAATCGACCGCGAAAAGTATGACGTGACACCGATATATATCACAAAGCAGGGACACTGGTACACCGGCGCTCCGCTGTTTGACGTAAAGAACTACCGCCACATTCCGGAGTTGCTGAAACAGTGTACGGAGGTATACATGCGTCCGGTATATGGCGATTACAATCTGTATCCTGCCAGCCCGAAAGGATTTTTCTCATCGTCGGCCATGAAGCCGGTGGCAAAACTCGATGTGGCGATTCCCGTGCTCCACGGCACCAATATGGAGGATGGAATTTTTGAGGGCGTGCTCCAGACCATCGGTATCCCGTATGCCGGATGCGACGTGCTTTCGTCGGCCAACGGCATGGACAAAATCACGATGAAGATGATACTTCGCGCCAACGACGTGCCTGTGGTGGATTATGTATGGTTTACCGACAAGCAGTGGCACACCCGCCGCGACGCGCTTATCGAGCAGATAGAGGGCAAGCTGGGCTATCCGGTGATAATCAAGCCCGCCAATCTCGGCTCAAGCGTGGGTATAGGTTCAGCCCACGACCGCGACCAGCTGAAGGCACGTATCGATGATGCCGAGCGCTACTCGACACGCATAATCGTGGAGCATATGCTTGCCGACATGCAGGAGATTAACTGCTCGGTGCTCGGCGACTGCGACGACTACCGCATGTCGGTGCTCGAGGAGCCGATAAAGAGCGGCGACTTCCTTACGTATGAAAAGAAGTATATGGGCGGAGGTAAGGGCAGCGAGGGCATGCAGTCGAGCCAGAAGCGTATCCCCGCCGAGTTGCCTGATGATGTCACCAAAGAGATACAGCGTCTGGCCGGTGAGACATTCCGCGTGCTGTCGTGCCATGGAGTGAGCCGTGTCGACGTGATGATTGACCGTACCGACGGACGTATTTACGTGAATGAAATCAATACCATCCCCGGGTCTCTGTCCTTCTATCTGTGGGAGGCTACCGGGCTCAGCTTCGACAAACTGATGGACGAGCTTGTGAAGCTCGCTCTGCGGCGCAAGCGTGAGGAGGGTATGAAGACAGTGTCGTACGACCAGAATATATTTAATCTTACCGGCGGAGCCAAGGGTGGCCTGAAAGGGGCCAAGGCGTAAGCGTGGCGATATGCGGTGTGCCGGGTCAGTGGGCACGTCGCGTCACGGATATTTTGAAATCAAACGCTCCTTCTGGAGGAGTAAGCATAAGTTCTCCGGCAGTCAGTCGCCCGTCGACCACTGTCGGAGAACTGTTTTTTGTCATCGTGGAGCGGGGCTCGACCGAGTAAGTGGCCTCGGTACCCGGCGCGAGTATGCGTTCGGCCAGAAAGTGGGCCACAACACCCATTGTCATGCGCAGATTGACCTCGATGCATGGAGCTATCATGCCGTCGCGGTCAATCAGCATGTCCACACCCAGCCATCCGGTATAGTCGCGGCCTATGATTTCCGATAGCGCGCATTCGATGCAGTCGCGTATGGCGACAAGGGTAGCGCGGTCGGCTCCGGCGATTACGAGGCGGTGTTCGATTGTGGCGTCGTCGCATAGCAGATTGCCGCTATAGCTTGAGCGTGAGTTGAAGAATAGCGAGTATCCTTTCCAGTGTGCCTTTCCATCGGCTATATGATAAAGCATGGCGAAATCCTGTCGGCCGTCGAGAGCCTGTTCGATCATCACGCTCCCCTGATGGCGTATTATGCCGCGTATGCGTTGGAGGGCCTTGTCTGACATGGTGTCGAACCGTGCCACGCCGCGTCCGCTGCTCGACCATGGCGATTTGATGTAGAATCCGCCCGGCGAGGCTGCGGCGGCGATTTGCGCCTCTGCTTCTGTCGTTGCCTCCACCGGAAGGGTGGGGAGGGGTATGGCGGAATGCTGTTTAAGATACTCCATGACCATTCGCGACGTGCGGCGATGGCTTAGCATACGCATTCTTTCAAGTTGCGCGATTGAGGGGCATTCGGCTCCGGCGTTGATAAGACGTCGGGCCGCGTCGCCCGACCACCCCCATGGGGCTCCCGGTTTGCCGGCATCGGCATCTGATGCAATCGCCACATGTGACAGTTGTGGGAATAATGCCGACATTTCGTCAAGCCACTTTTGGCTGTGGGGGCGGTCGGCGGCAGACACGACAACAGCATCGCCAGGCGCCGACCACCATACGGGGAGCATGGCTCCCGCACGCCGGAGTGCCTCGACGTTGGCGCTGAGGGTATGGGCTGACGATATGGTGCGCTCTGCGGGCCATTGCAGCATGATGTCGTTTTCGGGGTTGAACAGTCTGATTTCGGACATAGGTAAATTATTGGATGCAAATTTACGATGATTTGGGTTGTTGTCGAAAAGAAAAGCTATTTTTGCAGTCTGACTGTTATATATGAGATATGATGCCTGACCGTACACATATAGATGTAGATTATCCTGATTCCACGCCGCCCGATTCCGGTGGCGAGGAGTTGCGTGTGGCCCGTCATGTCACTTGGGTGGGGTTTATATGGAATGCCCTGCTCGGTACGGCCAAGGTAGTGGGTGGCATCGTTGGTAATTCGGGTGCCGTAGTGGCCGACGGCATACATTCGTTTTCCGACTTTATTACCGATGTGATTGTGCTCGTGATGGTGACGATAAGTCATCGCAAGGCCAACCGCCGGTATGAGTACGGGCATGGCAAGTATGAGACATTTGCCTCGATGCTGATAGCCGTGTTGCTCGTGGTCGTAGGTATAGGCATACTCGTCGACGGGATTCACAAAGTGATTCTTACGGTGAATGGCGAAGAGCTTCCGCGGCCCGGCATGATTGCTCTTATAATGTGTGTGGCCTCGATTGTTGTCAAGGAGTGGCTCTACCATTATACACGTCGTGCGGGCGAGCGTATACACTCGGGTGCTCTTGTTGCCAATGCTTGGCATCACCGGAGCGACAGTTTTTCGTCTGTAGCCACGGTGGCCGGTGTGGCCGGCGCAATGTGGCTCGGTCCTCAGTTCAGGGTGCTCGATCCGGTAGCCGCGATGGTGGTGTCGGTATTCATAATAATGGTGGGGATAAAGATGGCCATACCCGCAGTGCGCGAGTTGCTTGAAGAGGCTCTTCCGGCCGACATGCAGAGCGATATACGGCAGGTGATAGCTGCGACTCCGGGGGTAGATACGTACCATCATCTGCGTACGCGCCGCAATGGGCCGACCATAATCATTGATGTACACCTGAAGGTCAATCCCGTGTTTACGGTAGATCAGGCGCATGCCATAGCCACCGATGTCGAGCGAAAGTTGTGTGATACATTCGGCCCGTCGACTATCGTTACAAGCCATATAGAGCCATATCGAGGCGAGTCAATCCTTCCCGACGGCTCCTGTGCCGACTGATTTGTACTGCGGTCGGGCACAATTCAGACATTCAGTTATTATTCAGTTATTATACAAATTTGCATGCAAAAATTATTTCGATAATATTTGCATGTTTTAAGTATTTTGTATAAATTGGCAAAAATCATTAATCACTAAAATAATAAGAGCTTGTTTAATAATAAATGTTACCGTCAGGGCGGTCAATCGTCGAGCATATTTTCTCTTGTGATGAGGGAGTTATGGGGTTCCATAACGACCGAAGAGCAGGCGGAAAGATGCCGGCGATTGACCGACTGGA